>JBOIEG010000038.1:0-8890 GCA_050740915.1 Gammaproteobacteria bacterium
ACAGCCCAACAGATTTTTTGATACCCAAAATTTCGGACCTATAGAACGTAACTTTATTCCAAGTAATGAATCAGATGCATAAATACGCCTCAGATCAGTACCCACAAATTCTGCGGAGGAGGCTTAATTCCATTAACCGGTATTTGGCTACAATCAACAATTCGCCAATTTATCCGAAGGATGCCAAAAAACTGGCTGTTGTTGACGCATGGTTGGATTATGTTGCTATTCATGTGGCGCATGCCTTGGACCGTGTTCTTTTTAATCGTGTCTTTGCCCCGATGACTGGTCAAAAGGTTGATCAGGAATCTATCCGGATTGGGCTCGAGTTCCTTGATAAATATTTTCCGGTTTTAGAGAAGCAATTGTCCCTCAATCCATATTTAGCAGACAAAGAATTCAGCCTTGCGGATATCAATTTGTTGGCCGTGCTGGATCCTTGTGAATTGGCCCAAATCAGCATAGACCGATATCCAGCGCTTAAAAAATGGCGGGCAGGTTTAAAGTCCCAGTCCTTTTATCAAAAGTGTTATAGCGATTACACTCAATTTGTTCAAAATACATTAAACGCAAAAGCGGGTAAGTAAAACCTATTTAAAATCCAGGCTTAATATAAAGTTAAGAACCCATGCCATCATCAATAAAGGTGTGAAAAACTCAAAAAAAAGTCAGAAGATAATTAGATGTCTTCAGCGTTCCGAATGTCCTGTGACAAATACGTTAGATTTGATCGGGGATAAATGGACGCTTTTGATCATTCGGGACATGCTGTTTCTTAAGAAAAAATTGTTTAATGAATTTTTGGAATCTCCTGAAGGAATTGCGACGAATATTTTGACGGATCGGCTCAAGCGACTGGAGGAGTATGGGATCATTGAAAAACGTCCTTATCAAAAAGCGCCGGTACGTTATGAATATATACTGACACGGCGAGGAGAAGACCTTCGGCCTTTGTTGATGGAAATGATTCGCTGGGGGAACACGTATATTGAAGGGACCGTTGTTCCTCCTAAGAAGCCCTTAAAAGATAGGATGGGAGAATGAGAATAGGAGTTTCAAAAGCCCTTTTTCCTCGGGAGCGAAGATACGACTGAACCTGTCAGGTGTCAAACACGCACAATCTCGGTCCGGAAACGGGGAATTATTGGTCCTATTCATCGGCCCGAGGCGCCAAGTTTACGCTGCGTGAGGCGTTCGAGTACGTCCGTGGTCGACACGCTTTCCGGATCAATTCGGTGGTCGTGCTGCCGGATCATTTGCATTGCAATTGGACCCTGCCGCCGGGCAATTCCGATTTCTCGGCCCGTTGGGGGCTGGTCAAGGGGCGTTTTTCCCGTGCCGTCCAAAAAAGGCGAGCGGATCTCGCAAAGCCGTACCAAACGGGGCGAGCGGGGGCTGTGGCAACGCCGATTCTGGGAGCATCTGATTCGGGATCAGGACGACTTCAATCGCCACGCCGATTACATCCATTGGAACCCGGTAAAACACGGTTGGGTCAGGCGTGTGACCGATTGGCCGCATTCCAGCTTCCACGCCTACTTACGAGCAGGATTGGGGTGGCGATCACGTCGCGGACATCGACATAGGGGGGAATGACGCGATTGATGCGGTTCCTGCGTTCACCGCATCCTACGTTACTACGTTACGCACATTATTCTCACAACTCGAGCTCCCATTGTTGCCCAACAGTGGGGCCGGGTGAGCCCGTAGGACGGAATAGGGCGCAAGGCCGTATTCTGCCGAATGCGAAGTATCGGAGCGGCATGGATCCCGCCGGCCCATCAACTTGAGAAGCTGAGTGGAGATCGGTCAGGACAGTACGGCATTCGCATCAACCAACAATGGCGGATGTGTTTTGTGTGGCAAGACGGCGATGCCTATGACGTTGAGATCGTTGATTATCCTTGAGGTGCGTTTATGAATCAGCGCGATTTTGGACCCATACATCCAGGCGAGATCCTTCTAGAAGAATTTCTCAGGCCCATGGGCATTACTCAGTATAGGTTGGCAAAAGATATAAATGTCCCGCAGCGGCGAATCAGCGAAATCGTTCAGGGCAAACGGGCAATTACTGCCGATACGGCCTTACGCCTAGGTCTTTTCTTCGGAATGGAAGCGCAGTTTTGGTTGAACCTCCAAGCCCGTTACGACCTACTGCGGGCAGAATTAGCCTTGGCCTCGCGTCTTAAAGCGGAAGTCCACCCCTATGAGACTGCCTAACTAACAGGCCTATCGCTCTTCGCCGTGCTGATACCAGAAGGCGATTTCAGTGCAGTACATATACCGCTTCCTTAAACCGCACGGTATACGGCGCTGACTCTGCGACCGCTGTCAGCCCAACGACGAGCACACCGAGAAATGCCTTGCGTTCATGGTTTCTCCTTTAGGCGGCATATCCGGAGCTCGCGAGGTCAAGCTCCAGGAACGTCGCGTCTTGAAACGGATTCGGATAATAGGACTCCGTCGGACGGAACCCGAACGACCTGTACAGTGCCAGCGCCGTGTGCATAGAGGCCAGCGTATCGAGAACCATTCGCCGATAACCAAGGAGCAGCGCCCGGTCGATGACGGCGCGAACGAGACGCTTGCCTATTCCCGATCCGCGAAGGCCTGCCCTGACATAAAGCCGTTTCATCTCGCACACCTCTATGCCGAGACCGCGAAGTTCGACGCAGCCGACAGCCTGGCTCGCCTGGTGCGCAAGAAGAAGGCAGCCCCGTGGTGGGCCGTACACTTCAGAAAGATGTCTGATCTCGTGCGCGAAGTTCTGGAACTTCAAATCGACGCCGAGTGCCTGCGCGTACTGCTCGATGAGATCGCGAACGACCGCAAACTCAGGGGCCGACGCTGCCTCCCGTATCTCCACACGTCGTTCATCTGTCTGTCTGCATAACAAGTCGCTTGACCGGCCGGCGAGGCGCGGAGCCACTGTTACCGGTCCGTGTCGAAGCGGGGGTTAGGCAACAACATGTCTGGCATAGACAAACAGGAGATAGGCCGATGAGACCACAAGCGAAGTAAAGGTCATGGCCATGCCGAAGACCCGGTACTTATAGTTCTCAGAAGCTTGGCTTACCCCGAATGCGTGTGAAAGCCTACCCGCCAGCAAGCAAATGCATAGGGCGTGTACCAAAGCGGCATGTGCGTCTTGCGCTTCGACGAGGTAGGTCAGAATCAGGCTGAGGGGAACGTACTCTGCGAAGTTCGCGTGAACACGCATTGCACGAAGCATCCCTTGGTTGCCCGCATCACCGATAGGAATTTGCAGGCTACGCCGCAAGCGCAATGTCCGCACGCTTAGGATTACGAACAGAAGTCCTAAAACTGCGGCGTAGAACGGAGTTACGAGCATGGGGGATAGTGCCTAGACATCAGGACTCCCATTGTGGCCACGAGCTGCGCATCCGAAGTGCCTTTAAACCAGTTCCATACCCCATTTCGCGCAGGCCAGACCACCGTCAGGATGATATCTCCTCAAATGGGTAGGGCATGGTTTGCAAGCGCAGCGCAATACCGCCCGGCTCGTGCAGAAAAATGTCGCCCCCCTCTCCATAAGCGAGGGGCAATACGGCGAGCAAGACCATGCCTTCGGGATGGGGGGAGGCGATCAGCACCTCACCGATCCGGTCTTTATCGTCGTACACGGCGGATCCCGGAGCCGCCAGGGCCCGTGCCTTCCCAAAGGCGAGATACAAGCGGCGTTTGAGTTGTCCGCGGTACTTGAGTCTGGCGATCACCTCTTGTCCTGGGTAACACCCTTTGTTGAAACTTACCCCGCCAAAGCATTGCAGATTGAGCATTTGCGGCAGGTATTTTTCCGAAGTGGAGCGGCTCACCGACGGCACGCCGGCGAGGATATCCAGCATCGTCCACGCCTGGGGGGTAACGGGGGCGACAAGGCGTGAGAGGCATCGCCAGAGTCCTTTCAGCGTTTCCCGCTCGGCGATCACTATCGCCCGCGGAGGCAGGCTGGTGAGACGTATGATTGTGAGCCCACCTTCTTGGGCCACGTGACCCTCTGTCGGTGGTAAAGGCAGGTGCTCCGCCGCAAAGAGTGCCGAGAGACCGGTGCCGGCGATCCCCACCCGGTACAGCTCCCCACTGCGGTCCTCAAGCGTTACCTCGCGGCGCAGGACGTGGAGGTGCAGTCGGCGTATCACGGCATCGGTGAGATCCGCAGGAAGCAGCAAAAGGTAGCGGTCCCGAGTGTGCACGACTCGCAGCAAGGTGACCACCTGGCCTTTAGGCGTACACCAGGCGCCGATGCCGCTACACAAGTCGCCGATGGCTTGAACGTCGATGGTCAGCAGGGCGTGCAAGAACGTTCCCGCATCGTTTCCTATCACCTCGATTATGCCCAGCTGCGATAAGTCGGTGAATACCTCGGTATGGAGAGCGGCCGAAAGCTCGGCTTCCGGGTCTCCAAAGTGCAACAGCTCGCCATCGGCGAATCGTGCGCCCGAACTTAAAAGGAATTCTTGCCAATGGAGATCCATCACATGGGTGAGCCTGTGCTCAGACTTCTCCTTTCCACATCATGCGCAGGTCTTGAATCAAAACTTGCAAAGCGGGCGTCTCAGGAGGTGGCTTACCTGCGAGCCACGCCGAAATGTCTTGGTCATTTTGATCAAGCAAGTGCGCAAATACCTCCTGCTCGTTGCGGCTGAGCGTGCCAAAACGCGTCTCCAGAAACTGGCCCAGGATCAGATCCAGCTCGCGAACGCCGCGCCGGCAACGCCATTTGAGCCGCTTCGCCGCGTCCGCGTTTGCTAAGTGCTGCGCGCGAGGATTAGCTTTTTGATCTCCGCGATCGCCTTGGCCGGATTGAGTCCTTTGGGACATACCTTGGCGCAATTCATGATGGTGTGGCAACGGTATAGCCTAAACGGATCTTCAAGCTCATCAAGCCGTTCACCGGTCGCCTCATCGCGGCTGTCGATGATCCAGCGGTAGGCTTGCAGAAGGGTGGCGGGGCCAAGATAGCGCTCGCTATTCCACCAATAGCTGGGGCAGCCGGTGGAACAGCACGCGCAGAGTATGCACTCATAAAGGCCGTCGAGCTTTGCGCGATCCTCCTTGGACTGCAAGCGTTCGCGGTCAGGGGGAGCGGGGCTTTGTGTCTGCAGCCAGGGCTCGATAGAGGCATATTGGGCGTAGAAGTGGGTCAGATCGGGTACCAGATCTTTGACCACAGGCAAATGAGGCAGGGGATAGATCTTGGCTTCGCCCCGGATCTCCGCGAGCGTCTTGGTGCAGGCCAGGGTGTTGGTTCCATCGATGTTCATGGCGCAAGAGCCGCAGATCCCTTCACGGCAAGAGCGGCGGAACGTGAGCGTGGGATCGAGCTCGTTTTTGATGTAGATGAGGCCATCCAAGACCATGGGGCCGCAGCGATCGAGATCGATCTCGTAGCTGTCCATGCGTGGGTTTTCTCCCGCATCGGGATCCCAGCGATAGACGCTAAACCGCTTGCGGTTTAGGGCCCCGTCGGCGGCATTGACGTGCTTTCCGGTGCCGACTCTTGAATTTGCAGGAAGCGTGAATCCAACCATACTGATTGCCTAGGTCTTAGAGTTCTCAATATACTCGAGGTTTGGGAGGAATGGGATCCACTTCATCGGTCAAGGTGTGCAAATGAACAGACCGGTAATCAAAACGCACCTCGCCTTTCTGGTCTATCCAGGTAAAAGTATGTTTGAGCCAATGGATATCATCGCGCCCGGGATAGTCTTCGCGCGCATGCGCCCCCCGGCTCTCCGTGCGGTTGTAAGCGGCTTTGATGCTGACCATCGCCTGGGCCAGCAGGTTCTCCAGTTCTAAGGTTTCCACCAGATCGGTGTTCCAGATCATGGACCGATCAGATACTTGCACATCGGAAAACGACTCCCAAGCCTCTTCAAGCTTTGAAATGCCTTCGTTTAAGGTTTCACCGGTTCTGAACACAGCCGCGTAGTTTTGCATGGTGCGTTGCATTTTATCTCGGATCCTGGCCGTCGGAATAGAACCCTTGGCCATGCGTAGGCGTTCCAAACGCTCCAAGGTCGGCTGGGTGCAATCGGCGGGTAAGGGCTTGTGGGTAGAACGGGGGCTAATCGTCTTTGCGCAATAATCGGCCGCTGCACGTCCGAATACGATGAGATCCACTAGCGAATTCGATCCCAGCCGATTGGCGCCATGCACCGAAACGCAGGCACACTCACCGATCGCGAGCAGTCCGGGAACTAAGGAGCTCGGATCGCCGTTTTTCAAAGTGACGACTTGTCCATGGTAATCGGTGGGGATCCCGCCCATGTTATAGTGCACCGTCGGGATCACCGGGATAGGTTCCTTGGTCACGTCCACGCCGGCGAATATGCGTGCGGACTCCGCGATCCCCGGAAGCCTTTCCTCGATAACCTCCGGGGCGAGGTGCTCCAGGTGCAGATAGATGTGATCTTTCTCGGGTCCTACGCCACGCCCTTCGCGGATCTCCACGGTCATGGAGCGGCTCACCACATCACGGGACGCTAGGTCCTTGGCATTGGGTGCATAGCGCTCCATGAAGCGTTCGGCTTCCGAATTCGTGAGATAGCCGCCTTCCCCCCGCACCCCTTCGGTGATGAGACACCCCGAACCATAGATGCCCGTGGGGTGAAACTGGATGAACTCCATGTCCTGCAGCGGCAAACCGGCGCGCAGTGCCATGGCGTTGCCGTCGCCGGTGCAGGTATGGGCCGAGGTGCAGGAAAAATAAGCACGGCCATAACCCCCCGTTGCCAACACCACCGTATGGGCGCGAAATCGGTGTAGAGAGCCGTCTTCCAGGTTCCATGCCAGCACACCCCGGCAGATCCCCTCATCGTCCATGATTAAGTCGAGGGCGAAGTATTCGACGAAAAACTCTGCGTGATGTTTTATCGATTGCTGGTACAGCGCATGCAAAATCGCGTGCCCGGTGCGGTCCGCCGCGGCGCAGGTGCGCTGGGCGATCCCTTTTCCGAAACTGGTGGTCATTCCCCCGAACGGCCGCTGATAAATCCTACCGTCTTCGGTGCGGGAAAAGGGGACACCATAATGCTCGAGCTCGATGACGGCTGGCACCGCTTCCCGGCACATGTATTCGATCGCGTCTTGATCACCTAGCCAGTCAGAGCCTTTCACCGTGTCATACATGTGCCAGCGCCAGTCGTCTTCACCCATGTTGCCAAGCGCCGCGCTCATCCCGCCTTGAGCGGCCACGGTATGGCTGCGGGTGGGGAAGACCTTGCTGATGCAGGCGGTCGACAAACCCTTGGCCGCCATGCCCAAGGTCGCACGCAGGCCGGCGCCGCCGGCCCCGACAACGACCACATCGTATTGATGATCGATGAGCGTGTATGCGGAGATCAAGAGGCTACGCTGCGAGCGCGACGCGCAAGATTGCCAGCATGGATACTAGCGCCAGCAACAGCATGGCGAACTGGAAAGTCAGTAGTAGGGTGATCTTCAACCACGGCGTGTGAACATAATCTTCGATCACCACCTGCATTCCCAGATGGGCGTGATAGCAAAGGGCGGCCACGAACACCAGCATCAGTGCGGCGACTATGGGCGAGCTTAGCCATCGCACGGCGGCTTCGTAGCTCGCGCCGGACATGACGATCAACGATACCACCAACCAGATCGTCAGCGGTGTCAAAATGATCGCGGTGACACGCTGGGCGCGCCAGTGATGGCCCCCTTCTTTAGCAGAGCCTGAGCCCAAGACACGGGCTAAAGGAGTGCGCAGATCCATCGCTTGCTATCCTCCAGAGGCCAATAGCCATGTGGCGGCGGTGGCGAGCACAGTGGCGAGCAACACGGCGACATCGGAATTATCGACGGTCTTAAGATCAAAGCCGTAACCGGCATCCCAGAAAAGATGTCTCACCCCGTTGAACAAGTGAAAAAACAGCGCGAATGACCAAGCTATCAATGCGATTTTGCCTGCCCAGGAAGCGAGCGCTGTGGTTGCCTCGGCAAACGCGCCGGGGCCGCTCGCGAGCGCGATCAGCCAATAGGCGAGAACCACGGTGCCCAGGGTGAGAAATACACCCGTCAGCCGATGTGCGATAGACAGCAAAGGGGCTAACGGAAGCTTATAAATCTGCAAATGGGGAGACAAAGGACGACTTCGCATAACCATTGAACGTTTGGCCTGGTGATTAAAAATCAATGCACCGACCGCGCCGTTCCCAGTCGCCATAGCGGGTAGGATCGGGGCCCGAAGGCCCGCCGACTTCACGCGGTTTGTCTTGTTCGGATTTGTGTTCTCCCCCCGTTTGCCGTTCGTTGCTTGCGGGTTTCGTCGGTTTTTTCGGTGTCATCGGTTTAGCACCTTGCTCCAGGATCTGATGGAAGCGATTGTTTTATCCTATGATCTTCCGGCTAACGAAACGGGCTGGTGAGCTCCGCTGCGCCATGCTAGTATGTTTTTTACCGGGAAGCATTGCAAGTTTTCCGGTCTCTGGTCGGTGCTTAGCCAAAGGAATATCGGTTCACGCACGGGGGTCGGCTCTCCCTTTCAAGCCCTCATCGTGCTACAGCCTCATTTTTCTCCCGCGTTAGCGTGGGCTTTCGCTTTGATTCACCTGCTCGCGTTTATCGTTGTCCTGTCGCAGCCGCTCGCCTCGCTTGCTAAGGCGGCGCTCGCCACAGCGGTTGTGATGAGCGCTGCCTTGGCGATGCGGCGACACCTGCTTTTCCTGGGTGCTAGCATCGTGGCGCTCACGCTAAAGTCGGATGGGACTTTTCTCGTGCGATTGGCAAACCCGACTTTGACAGTTCCGCGTACATTTTCGAGTCGCTGCGGTGGTGGGGTGACTTATCGATCAAGCGGTTAGGTGTCGGAGAGACGCAGACATGGCGAAAAACGCTACGTACATGGATTAGC
>JBOIEG010000039.1:0-1687 GCA_050740915.1 Gammaproteobacteria bacterium
TCCAGACGCCCTAGATTGGGATCCTGCGGCCTTTGAGCGGGCGTTTCGCGGCCGACATCCTGTAACAGACGGCGCACCAGGCGCTCCACTTCCCGCACCGACATGCCTTTGGCCGCGATCTGGTGTGCCGCCCGCCTCTGGGCTTCATGGGGCAAGGGCAACAAGGCGCGCGCATGGCCCATTTCGAGCTTGCCTTGATCCAGCAACCGTTTGACCTCTTCGTCCAGTTCCAACAAGCGCAGTAGATTGCTCACCGCAGTGCGTGAACGTCCCACCGCCTCCGCGACTTCCTCATGGGTCAGCCCAAATTCATCCACCAGTCTGGATAAAGCCTGGGCTTCTTCCAAGGAGTTTAAATCTTCGCGTTGGATGTTTTCGATCAGTGCGATGCTCAGTGCCGCCCGATCCGGTACCTTACGCACCACCACCGGGATCTCGCGCAGCTGCGCCAGCTGTGCCGCCCGCCAGCGCCTCTCGCCGGCCACGATCTCGTATTCGCCTGCAGCAACCGGTCTGACGATAATGGGTTGCACCACCCCCTGCTCGCGTATGGAGGCCGCCAGTTCCTGCAGTTGCTCGTGGGCGATCTCACGTCTAGGTTGGTAGGCACCCGGGCGAATGCGCTCCAGCGCGAGCTTGCGGGGCTCCTGATCGCCCTCCTCCTCCAACAAGCTTTGCGCTGACCCCAGCGACAGCAGCGCATCCAAACCTCGCCCCAGCCCCCGCTTTTTACTGACCATGCCCTTGCGCCACCTTCGCCGCTTCGCCATCCTGGCGACGCAACATCTCGCCGGCTAAAGCCAGATAGGCCATCGCGCCGGTTGAGGAGCGGTCGTAATACAACACCGGCAGCCCGTAGCTGGGTGCTTCCGCCAAGCGCACATTGCGCGGGATCACCGTACCGTACACTTTGTCGCCAAAATGCTTCAGCAACTGCGCCGATACCTCGTTGGATAAGTTGTTTCTGGGGTCAAACATGGTGCGCAGCAACCCTTCGATGCGCAGCTCCGGGTTTAGCAGCTGACGGATCTTCTGTACCGTATCGAGCAATCGCGACAATCCTTCCAAAGCGTAATACTCGCATTGGGTGGGGATCAGCAACGCATTCGCCGCCACCAACGCATTGACGGTCAGCATATTCAGCGACGGCGGGCAGTCGATGAGGATAAAGTCGTAGTCTGCTCGCACCTGCTCCAATGCTAGCCGCAACCGAGTCTCTCGGCCGAGCTCATTGATCAGCGCCACCTCGGCCCCAGTGAGATCTCCGTTCGCTGGCAGCAGTTCATAATTGACGGACGTAAGCTTTTGACGGGCTTGAGCCACCGTCGCCTCTCCCATAAGCACTTCGAAGCTAGATAGTGCGAGGCCCTGCTTCTCCACACCGCTGCCCATGGTGGCGTTGCCCTGAGGGTCCAAATCGATGAGCAACACGCGCCGGTTTGTAGCGCCCAGACAAGCGGCCAAATTGACGCTGGTCGTGGTCTTGCCTACCCCCCCTTTCTGATTGGCGACTGCCAGCACCGTGGTCATTACCCCTCCCTAAACGCGCGGGGCCAGAAAATCCGCCTCCTCCGCAGAATTTGTGGGTACTGATCTGAGGCGTATTTATGCATCTGATTCATTACTTGGAATAAAGTTACGTTCTATAGGTCCGAAATTTTGGGTATCAAAAAATCTGTTGGGCTGT
>JBOIEG010000040.1:0-2002 GCA_050740915.1 Gammaproteobacteria bacterium
AATAAAGCCCCCTGGATGCTTCGTCTGCCATGAGGGATACCGTTGCTTCAGTTGTGTTCCCGCTATTTTACCAGCTCCCTTCTCATCATTCCCCTGTCCCAGGAGGTTTTTTCACAGCCTCTCAGACGACCTCCTGCTCTAGGTCAAAATATACAGGACGTATGGCGGTCGTCCGTTGTGGTGCGTTCAATACGTCTCTAAGAAGTTTATCATTGAAACGAACGGCGGCGTTTACACGACGCCCGCGAACCCATCTAACAAAAACATGAACCCGACCGGAAACCGCCCGGTGAGGCGTGGTTGCTGATGGATGGTCGATGGGCGGGCGGTTTCCGGCGGGTTATGCTTGGCGTTGGGCCAAGAAAATCAGTGCAATGCAGGCCCGGCACACATACCATGCCCCCGTAGTCCACAGCCCGAAGCGCTCGACTGCGAACGCACCGTTCTGGGGTGCGTCACAAAGCGAGTGGCCGCGCCAGGGACGGTGCGGCGGCTTGGACCCACGGGGGCACGGAGCTGACGGAACAATCGGTGTAATTGGTTGGGGAAGTGCAGATGCGCACGCTTATGCCTCGTCACGACCGGCACGCAGTGTCCGTCGTGACGAGGCCAGGAACCGCTTGTCCGATGGCGCTTTGAACGGCAATCTTGTACGTGACGCCCAAGTGATGGCCAATGGCGTACCGTATCGATCGCCTTAGCACCTTGGTCGAGCGCAAGCAGGAGTTGACAGCGATCGCCTCAAGCCCTATATTTGCGCCCGCTCTTGGTCCATGGCCGCACGATAGGTGGTTGGACGTGATGATTTTCTCGTGACCACTGCGCCCTCAGTGGGAAGCGCCTCCCGGGCTGGGAAGGGGCGCGCGGTGTAGACCGCCGGTCCAAAGTAAACCGCAGTTCGGTTTTGCTTTCTTGTCCAGACAGATGCCTTAGGCATCCCTGTCAAAGCCTGGATCTGATGATTCAGGCCCTCTAAACCAAGGCCGTAGATAAGCGGCCTCACGCTGCCCATGCGTTTGCGCGCTGGGCCTGCGGGAGCCCAACGCTTCAAAAAGTGGGATTTCGGAAACTGCGAACCCGGAAACGCTGTTCTGGGCTGAAGTGCGTTCTGTTACCCGTGCTGGGCCTTCGTTCGGGCAGAGCTTTTGGTACACAGATGCTCACTAGGCGGGATCTAGGAAAGCTGTTTGATGGTTTTGTAGCGGAAGCAAGTTATTGAAGCAAATATGTTAATCGGATCATTCGGAGACTTGAAACGCGATTGGAAGAGCGAAAGCGAGGAGTATGGGAGCTGACACTTAGATGATTGGATTGGCGTAGATCGATGCTAAGACGGTGAAACGATTTAACGCGATGATGGATTAAGGACGGGATAGTAAGCAGGCGTTATCGACAGACTGCGGCTACAGGATGCAATACCAGGACGATCAATCTTACGGGGATCGACGAAGCGGAATGGAAGATGTCACGCGACAGGAGTTCGAGGAAGGCGACGTCTTTGTGTATCGCAATGGCAAATTGGAGAGATGGTCGAGGAGTGATGAGGCGAGGGTGCGCAGCATACGGATCACGGAAAGCGCTTATCAGGCAGCGAAACAGATCGCGAAAGGCATGAGGGTGAACGGATACAAACCGGATGTCTCTTTAGTTGCTTCGGCGTTGATGGTTCATGGAAGTCGGGATGAGGGCAAAGAAGCGGTAAGGAAGTTTGTCTTAGAGATGTTTGCTATGGAGAGGCAAGGAAAGGGTAAACAGGAGTAGAGCACGGGTTGGAGATCTAAGCTCAGAGTTTTCCTTATGGACTGATAGAGAAAGGAGTTTTCGTTGTGGTTAGTCGTTTGATCCTTTGATCGGATAAAGGAGGTAGTTAAGAAGGGCTCATAGGTTAGGTACTTAAGGCCCACCGAAAACGGGTTCTAAGCCCAGTTGCAGGCGTCCGGTTTGGGTGTCGCGTGCGGGGTGTGCGCGCTGAGCGTTAGCGCCGAGAAACGCGATAGCTTGG
>JBOIEG010000041.1:0-1295 GCA_050740915.1 Gammaproteobacteria bacterium
AATAAAGCCCCCTGGATGCTTCGTCTGCCATGAGGGATACCGTTGCTTCAGTTGTGTTCCCGCTATTTTACCAGCTCCCTTCTCATCATTCCCCTGTCCCAGGAGGTTTTTTCACAGCCTCTCAGACAAACACCCGCCGACGCCGCACTTCCGTGATGAAAGGCACCGCAATCGGAACGAGGTCGAGGACGCGCTGAAACTGCGGCCACGAGTAACTTCGTCGCTGGCTTCTACAGTTGAGCCATTTGAACACAGAAGCGATCGCCCATTGGTAGAAGTGGTACAGCGAACGGGAATTCCCTCGCACCCCATAGTAATTGTAGTGCCCCTGAAGGCGGATGTTTAAACGCTGGAAGAACCCCTTCCCTGGCAGATGCCGATGGGCTCGGATCCAGTCCTTGATCCGTCGACAGGCGGCGTGCAATTTCTTCCGTGCCGTGCGTTGCTGGACCCGTGGCACCCCTTGCCGGTCTTTGTTCCAGTAGAATTCAAAGCCCAGAAAGGTGAACCGACGTTTCCTGCTCGGATGAAAACGACTGAACCGCAACAACCGAGTCTTCTCCGAGGCCACCTCTAGGTTGAATTTCTCCAACCGCTTGGGTAACACCCGATAGAGCCGCTCGGCATCCTCCTGATAGCGAAATGCACACACCCAATCATCAGCAAAACGGTATAACAGCGCTTCGCCCGCGAGTCGCGGCTTGACCACGTGCTCAAACCACAGGTCCAGCGCATAATGCAAATACACGTTGGCGAGGACTGGGGAAATACTCCCGCCCTGAGGAGTTCCGGTATCTGGATAAATAACCTGTCCATTGGTCTCCAGAATCCCGGCTTTCAGCCATTTCCGAATCAGTCGAAGAAAAGCCTGATCGTCAACGCGGAAACTGAGCATCTTCACCAGCCCATCATGGTCGAGATGGTCAAAAAAAGCCTTGTACATCCGCCTCGACCAGATAACCATAACATCCGTATTGCAGGTCAAAGGTGAGGTCACGCACCGCATCCAATGCACTCCGCCCCGGGCGATAGCCATAACTGCAACTCAAGAAATCCGCTTCATAAATTGCTGTTAGCAGCTTAGCGCAGGCCAACTGAACGAGCTTGTCTTCGAGGGCCGGGATCCCTAGGAGCCTGTCGGACTTAAGGCGGAACTTTTGATGTGCAAGCCGATCGGATCGGCAATGGATTCAATGAGCGAGCGTGCATGAGCCACTTCCGTCAATGCGATCGTGACACACCCTACCTGCTGCCGCCGTCGGTCGATGAGTGGCTACCGAAGGACCACTTAGCGC
>JBOIEG010000042.1:0-3358 GCA_050740915.1 Gammaproteobacteria bacterium
GCCCAACAGATTTTTTGATACCCAAAATTTCGGACCTATAGAACGTAACTTTATTCCAAGTAATGAATCAGATGCATAAATACGCCTCAGATCAGTACCCACAAATTCTGCGGAGGAGGCGAAAAAATAGATTGCTCCCTTGCATTCGTCAGAACTCCCCGATCAGGTGGCCTCGATTCTACTTAATCGAGACCGCTCAGACTAAAGGTCCCAAAGGTAAGCCGGCTGGCGCAGAGCGACCGCCCTGAATAGAATTACAGGCCTTTGGCCCACGCGTCTGCCTCTTCCTCCGCCTTCTCCTTGGTATAGCCGTATTTCGCCTCCAGCTGGCCGATGAGGTCTTCGCGCTTTCCTTCCATGATATCGATCTCATCGTCAGTCAAATCCTCCCATTTGTTCTTGACGGTGCCTTTGAGCAGTTTCCAATGACCTTGCACTTGTTCCCAGTTCATTTGTATACCTCCAAATTAACGGTGGCAATTGAGAGAGTCACACCTTCTGTACCATAAAGGCACTCCCAATCGGTGTCGCTTTGTAATACCGGTATACCTCGCTGAGCCACCGCCGGTCGGTCGGGTCCCCGCGCTTCCCGAGGATCATCTCAGTTCTCGACTTTCGCGGAAAGAGGCGGCGCGTCCCTTCGCAACAGCGCCCGGCTACAACTTGCCCATGAGCAACAAAATCAGCACCACCAGCAGCACCGTGCCCAATACGCCGCTTGGCAGATAACCCCAGCTGGCGCTTGTGCGGCCAAGCCGGCACGACACCGATCAAGATCAAAATCAATACGATTAGCAGAAGAGTGCCTAATGACATTGCTCCCTCCATCTTTTTAAATTTTCATTCATTGGCAATCACTCAAATCGCATGCCAAAATCGGTGCCCTGTTCGGGCTACGTAGATTATCCCTATTTCGCTTTATCTTTCCTAGCGTGTACTGTCTGGTGGGTCTCGCTAAGCGCTCTGTTCTCACCCAGGGAATCAGTAAAAGTTACATTTTTGATGTAACATTTACTGACCACTCTCCCATGTTCACTTGCATAGGTATGGCTATCCGCGGCATTCGTTTGCTGGCATTCGAATTGCCCTGCCCCATAGGGAGTGCCCGCGGCACGGTGAGGAATGTAGAGGATGGATAGTGGGGTGCTGGGTACTTTAAGCTTAGCTTTGGGCCTGGGGCTACTCATCGGACTACAGCGACAGCGGGCCGGCTCGGCGGTTGGCGGGATCCGCACTTTTCCTTTGATCGCCCTTCTCGGCGCGATGTGCGGATTGTTAGCCAGTGTGTGGAGCGAGCTCATCGTCGTCGCTGGTTTTATTGGGATCACCACTATGGCGGTGCTCGCCAATCTCGCCAAAAACAAGGAGGGCGCTGCAACGGGAGGTCAGACCACCGAGGTAGCCGCACTATTGACCTATATCCTCGGTGCCTTTCTCGCTACCAAGAACTACCCCGTGGCGATCGTCGTCGGCGGTGTCATCGCTGTGCTCTTGCACTTCAAAGAGCCGATGCATCAATTCGCCGGTCGCATGAGCGAGCGTGATGTCCAAGCGGTGATGCGCTTCGTCATCATCTCGCTCATTATCCTTCCGGTGTTACCGGATAAAGCCTTTGGCCCCTATCAAGTCCTTAACCCCAGGGAGATCTGGCTGATGGTCGTGCTGATTGTCGGCATCGGGCTGGCCGGGTACGTCAGCTACAAGCTGTTCGGCGAGCAGGCCGGCATTGTGCTCGGCGGCATTCTCGGCGGCCTGATCTCCAGTACAGCGACGACGGTCGCCTACGCTCGACGCATCAAGGACAATCCCGCGGCGGCTTCCTTAGCGGCAATAACCATCGTGATCGCTTCTAGCGTCGCTGCAGCGCGAGTCATCGTCGAGGTTGCAGTCGTGGCGCCGAACATTCTTGGCGCTGTGGCACCGCCGCTGGGAGCATTGTGCTTGTTAATGGTGATGATCTCGATCGCGATGCTGCTGTTCGACAAGACGCGAGGCGATGCGATGCCGGAGCAGGGAAACCCGGCAGAGCTGAAAAGCGCTCTGCTTTTCGGCGCAATCTACGCGCTCATTGTCTTCGCCACCGCTGCGGTCAAAGAGCGCTTTGGCGGCCAGGCACTGTACGTGATTGCCGTGATTTCAGGCGTCGTTGATGTCGATGCGATCACGCTTTCCACCGCGCAGCTCGCGGCAGCAGAGCGTGTCGATACAACGACGACTTGGCAGGTGATCCTGATTGCCTCCTTGGTGAATCTTGTGTTTAAAGCGGGGGTGGCGTTGATGCTAGGTTCGGCGAAATTGTTCTTGCGCGTGGCGCTTGCCTTCGGCGTGGCGATCGCAGGCGGCGTGCTGATCCTTCTCGCATGGCCCCGATGACGATCGCGAAAATAGGCCATTCCATTGCATCCCGTAATCCCCCTCTGCGGTTCACTCTCCGACGAGGAGCTCTCGCATTCGAGTCCGCCCGGTTGCAGAGCGGGAAAAGCTTGCCGGTAAAAATTACAAAGCCTGAAGTTTTTACCAAGCGCGTATCAAGTATCCGAGGGCATAGTCTCGCGCACTCTCGGGCCATCGTCTCGATTTCGGACGCACGATCGCCTGCCCCGCTTGGGTTCTGGCCAAGAAGCGGCGTAACCCGTATCACGAAGTCGCATTGTTTCGTAATGGCATCGATCGTGCCGTGTTTCTTTAAGAGGACTTACAGTCGCGAGAGTCTATTTCATAAACCGCTGCCGTTTGATGAGCGGCCGCCTCCTTGGCACACACTGGCTGCTCGTCTGCGTTGTTTGAGCCTTTTCCCAGTTGCACGAAGGTCACGGGGTCAGCCGAAAGCATCAATCCCGCTATGGGCGAGACGATACGCACCTACACAACACTGGCGCCAAAGCAAATCGAGGCCGCGATCCAGAGCGCGCATGAAGCGTTCACCGAGTGGAGAGACACCACACTCGGTGAGCGGATCGTGGCGGTAATGCCTTGGAACTTTCCCTTTTGGCAGGTGTTTCGCTTTGCCGCCCCAGCGCTGATGGCCGGTAACGCTGCGTGCTCAAGCACGCAGCCAATGTGCCAGCGTGTGCTGAACCGCGATTCGGACTTTCACTTGATCGCCCGAGGTGTTCAAGCAAACGCTCCCACATTACTGCAAGGTAGAGAATCACCGTCCGATACGCTGAAAGCGCGAACGCGACCGCTGAGCTCAGGAACGTTTTTATTGATTACACAAAAGATAAATTTTTTGGCCTCCTCCGCAGAATTTGTGGGTACTGATCTGAGGCGTATTTATGCATCTGATTCATTACTTGGAATAAAGTTACGTTCTATAGGTCCGAAATTTTGGGTATCAAAAAATCTGTTGGGCTGT
>JBOIEG010000043.1:0-1273 GCA_050740915.1 Gammaproteobacteria bacterium
ATAACGCCACCGCCCTAATCTGGAAAATCATGCGGGTCGCCGAGACCACCTTCCGTCGTCTCAATGCGGCAGACCTCCTCAAAGACGTCTACCAGGGAGCGCCCTATGCCGATGGAATACGAATCAAGGAAGAGTCTGTGAGGGAAGCCGCCTGAGCTATTTACACACCTATTGACGGAAGCTCGATCAGTCCTTGCGAAGACTTTCCGCCGAAGCGGGTCACCTACTTCACCCACGAAGAGGCGAACACGCCCGGCCAGGCCATTGAATTGCGCCTGTGTCCTCCGGGCGGAGCGATTCCGACGATCCACGGCAAGACTGTGGTTTGCATAGGACGCTGCTTCGTGGAGGAAAAGCTGAAGAGGGTGGCGGCCTTTCGCTGACCACCCACCCCGTCCGCCGGCAGGCCGGCTCTTCGCGCGTATTCGGCATCCGATTAGACTATCAATCAAAAGGAGTCTTCACATGGCCCTCACCGACCTCATCCCGATCCCGGCAGCGATCGACCTCAACCCGGGCGTTCGCTCGGCTAAGCAAGCAACCATGCTGCAACTGCTGGGTAGCCCACGTCATACTTACGACCGCGAATGCCAGGTGGTGACCAACACGACCTTGAAGCAGCAAATGGTCACGCGCTCCGTGGGGCCGTTTCGCATCACCGGCTTCGACAAAGCGGTCAACTCCCTAACTGACATCATGACCGAGATCAAGACGGCGCGGCCCGACATCCACGATGCACTCGGCTCGCAAGGCATGCTCTGTGCCCGCTTCGTTCGCGGCTCTAACGTGTCGATCAGCAATCATTCCTGGGGTACGGCTGTCGATCTGACCCTCGACGGCAATCTCGATCGTCGCGGCGACGGCTTCTGTCAACAGGGGCTTGCCGAGATCGCGCCGATCTTTAATCGTTACGGGTGGTTCTGGGGCGTCGGATTCCGCACCGAGGACGCGATGCACTTCAAGGTGGCGGACGACACCATCCGCTCCTGGTTTCCCAGCGCGCCCGCCATCACCCAGATCCTGAGCCTCGGCGACCGCGGACCGGAGGTCCTCGCCGTTCAGGAAAAGCTCAACGCTCTTGATGACTTTGCACTCATTCTCGACGGCGTATTTGGCCGCGGCACCATGGCTCAGAGTTTGTAAAAAACCTACTGCGCTCGGGATCTCGCGTTCCGGCGGTGCTCGGAATCCTCATGTATTTCAATATACACTGCGGTTCCTGCGCTCCGGCGGAACGCGACCTCCCTTCGCTCGCGACGGTTTTTTCACAAAC
>JBOIEG010000044.1:0-1484 GCA_050740915.1 Gammaproteobacteria bacterium
GCATTCGACCTTTCATCGCTTTGTGCGTTTGGGTCTTTACCCCCCCGACTGGGCCGGTGGCGGTATCGAAGACGCCGGCGATGAATTTGACGAGCTTGAGGAATGATCCGCGTGCGCACAGCGCACCTACAGCTACTGAGACTCGTCGAACAGCAGCTTCACGTAGCCCGCGAGCATGCCAGGCGCCGCTCGCGCTGGGCCGCGAATGCCAAACACGCCCGGATGTCGTCGAGACAGAGGCTCGGGAAGTCAGCAAGGATCTCTGACTCGGTCATCCCACCGGCCAGATATTCGAAGATATCGTACATAGTAATGCGAATGCCCTTAATGCAGGGTTTCCCGCTCCGAACGCCGGGGATAATGGTGATGCGGTCTTCGAGTCGCATGGCATGAGGTTATGGGATAGATACCCCTTATGCAAGCACCGAAAGAAAAACTCCTCGATACAACTTCCGCGGGGGATACTTCAGGGACAGACCACGTTTTCCGAAGGCTAACAATGACCGGCGCGGGCATAGTGACCGTGCTGGAGCGAGATCGAACTCATCTCGCGTTTCGGGCGAATAGGATGCGACGCATAAGTTGCCATTTATCCTTACACTATTCGTAGTGACATAGACACCGTCTCATAAACGGGTTTTTCGACAGCTTCATTATATAAAGCCGGTTAGGGATCTCACCTAGCGCGAGCTCCTCGGGTATGCTTGCCCCGACGCACTGAGAGCTTGAAAAATCGTAACGCCTTAGGAAAGGGCCAGGCTCAACTAATTAAGATCGTACGGGTCCTCAAACACCTCACCCCAGGATAATCCAGGGAGCGGCGTTTTCTGATTCATCTCGCCTTCGGCTTCGCGTTTTGCGGCGGTAAAACACTTATCCCACATTTGCCGAATGACCGCTTCGGTAAGACTGGGGGTTTCTTCCTGAATGTCGGCAATTTCTTCGCGGGCGTTGCGGATACTCGCTGACCAGCTCAATGAACGTCCATTCGGTTGGGACTTCCATTTGACGATGTGCATCATCAAGCGGATAAGGTGACTCCTGAGGGCACGCTTATCGGAACGGGACAAGGCTTCGATTAACTCCTCGATCCCGATGGTGGCGTCCCCTACATCTCCTTCGTGCAATGCTTGTCTAATTGCTACGGCGGTCTGGTAATGGGACGTGTTGGATAACTCTTGCCAGTTTTTCATCACCCTTGTCCTCAAACAGCTTGCTCATGCCGTCAATGGTCTCGCAGGGCGAAAGCACGGTCAAGAGAGGAAAGAGGAAGGGGGGTCCGGGCTCTTTCCCACCGCCGCAGTAGGTTCTTCCTAAGTCCGACAGGCTCCTAGGAGCCTGTCGGACTTAAGGCGGTACTTTTGATGTGCAAACCGATCGGATCGGCAATGGATTCAATGAGCGAACGTGCATGAGCCACTTCCGTCAATGCGATCGTGACACACCCTACCTGCTGCCGCCGTCGGTCGATGAGTGGCTACCGA
>JBOIEG010000045.1:0-5916 GCA_050740915.1 Gammaproteobacteria bacterium
AAAATAAATTCGCACATAGCGGCAGCCCTTGGTGCAAGCTCTACAACCGTTGCTTTGACTTCCTGTCCGCCCGCTTGGCCGTCGGCGGACTCGAGGTGCGTCTTGAGCGTGTAATAGTTGAGCCGCAGCGCCCGCGCGGTCTTGTGGAGGCCATGCTCTCTGGCCAATCCCACCGCCGAAGCCCACAGCGCCTCAGGGATGGGCGAGAGACGCTCGCGAGTCCTGCGCCAGCCCTCGAAGCGCCGATGAACCTGCTCAAGGGGATCGGCATGTGCGGGTGTACCCGCCCGTATCTTTGCGGCTACCATCAGCTGTCCTTCCTGCACTCCTAAAGCGGCAACTGACGATATCAAGAATCTCAGCGGAATTCATGCAGGCTTACCGGAAGGACACTGATGAATAAAGCATAGTCATCGAAAACGCCGCATAAGCGCTCAAAATCGGCGCTGACGGCCTCGATGGCTGTTTTCAGCTTGAGGTAGGCGAGCTTCAATGTTGGCAGGGGCACCCGACCGCAGTCTGTCGTGGTGCTAGCCCCGAGTCCCCCGCGCTAAGCCAATCGTCATTAAACACACCGGTGCTACAACCACTATTAGTCTGGCCTCCTCACAGCACTTTGAGGGCGTTTACGCCGGTAAGCGGAATAATCCGCTTGTCGCCGCGGCGTCTGGGGCAAACGTGTATGGGTGAACCGATCCGCCCAAATCGATAGCCGACAAGGGGCTATGTTTCTAAGTTTAGAAGAAAAAATCGACATTCTGCTGTTAACAGCGACAGCATGCCGACAAAGCGGCTCCCGAGAGTTTGTGAAAAAATCGTCGCGAGCGAAGGGAGCTCGTGTTCCGCCGGAGCACAGGATCGTTTCGCCGGGAGCGAAACGGCGCGCAAGCCCCGCTGGGGCGAGTCTCAAGGATGAGATTGGATTGAAATACATGAGGATCCCGAGCGCAGCATATTTTTTCACAAGCTCCGAGACCGGGCATACAGGCTCGGCTCTAGGTGCTAAGGGCTGTGGCTCGCGGATTAAAAGATATCGATTGACCCTTCTTCCCGCTCCTGGTCGGCCAGTTTCCCTTCGCGCACCAGCTCCTCAAAGCCGCATACTTGGTTCCGGCCATGTTCCTTGGCGTAATACAGCGCCCTGTCGGCTTGGGAAATGACATCGGAGGGTAGCCCCTGGTGGCTGATGGGAACGAAGCCGATGCTCACGGTAACTCCCCCAAGCTGGGGGAAGGGGTAGGCTTGCACGGCCTGACGCAAACGTTCAAGCACGCATTTGACCCTCTCCTCGTCTACGTTTTGCAATAAAACGATGAATTCCTCGCCGCCATAGCGGAATAAGAGATCGCCCTCGCGAAAGTTTTCGCGCATGATGCGGGAGAATAGTAACAACACTTTGTCGCCATAGAGATGGCCAAAGCGGTCATTGATGCTCTTGAAATGGTCGATGTCCAATACCACCAAGCAATAGCCGCGTTCCCTATCGCGTGAGCGGCGTTGTGGCGGAGACTCTCCGCTCATGACTTCGGAGAGCCTGAGCTCGAGGTTCCTGCGGTTGTATAAGCCCGTCAGGGTGTCATGCTCGTTGTCTAGCAGCAGATTGAGATAGTTTTGGTAGATCAGCACAAAGCCCATGAGCAGCTCTCGATGCCGTTCGTCGAGCTCGGCGCAGCGCAGAGCCAAAACGCCTATTACGCCATCCGCACCGAATACCGGTAAGGCCACGCGCACGCCTTGCGCTGAGCTTCTCATCACCTCCTTGCGCTGCGCGACGCATTCCGCGAGCCCCCAATCTTGAGAAAGCGGTGACGGCCTCTTCGGCTCCCCTTCGCCTGCCACAGCCTCGGCACCGGCCCGTACCACAGCCTTGAACACCACCTCTCCTTGATGGTCGTGGGTTTCATAGAGGACAAGTTCCTGCGCCCCAATCATCTCCCGCAGGGTGCTAATCAGGCATGTCTCCAAGGCTTGGCGCTCCTTCTGCCCGGTCAGTTGGACCACGTTCTCTAGCAGGCGCCAGCCGTCGAGTGGAGTTTTCAGCGATTCTGTCATCTCGATGATAATTATGGGCGCCCTGCTGATTTCTGCCACCCAAGAGCAGGTAGGCGGGTGACCGAAAAGGCGGTCCACCGCACGCTGGAATGCTCTTGATAAGCCTAGAAAGGCAGGCTAGATTATAGTCATGTTAAAAATCAACATTCATGAAGCGAAGACCTACCTTTCCCGTTACCTCCCCAAGCTAGAGGCCGGAGAAACCATTTTGCTGTGCAAACGCAACGTTCCTGTCGCGGAAATCCGCCCGCTGACAGCGAAAGCACCGCGAAAAATCGGACTGGCAAAGGGTTTGGGCGACGTGCCTGAGGCATTCTTTGAACCGCTACCCGACGATGTGTTAAGCGCATTTGAGCCCTCCTGATGCGGTTGCTCCTCGATACCTGTACATTTCTCTGGATCGTCTTCGACAAGCCTGATTTATCCGTCCCCGCGCAGGCCGCTTACCTGGACGCGGACAATGAGGTCTTTTAAAGCGCGGTGTCGGCGTGGGAAATCACGGTTAAACATCGCCTGGGAAAACTGCCGCTGGCGGAGCCACCCAAGCAGTTCGTGCCGCGTTTTCGCAAGGCGCATGGAATTGCGCCGTTGCCCCTGGATGAAGATGCCCTGTTACAGAACGCCACATTACCGGGCTTGCACCGTGATCCCTTCGACCGCCTGTTGATCTGTCAGGCCATTGCCCACGGGCTCATCCTGCTGACACCTGATCCGGTGATTAGCCAGTATCCCGTCCGCGTGCTGTGGTCAAGCTAGACGCTAACCTAGGAGCGTGTCGGACTTAGGAGGAATCTACTGCGGCGGTGGGAAATCGGTCCATTTTTTTGATCATTATTCGTTAAATAGAACTCGCTATTCGCCTCAAATGATCGAAAAATTGTCCTCGATTTCCCACGCGCCTCGCTACGATTCCCTAAGTCCGACAGGCTCCTAGAACCTGATGGCCACTCCAGCGCCCCCATGGGAAACCATAGACGCGCATGTGCGGCGCGCTCTGCGCGAGGATGTGGGCGGCGGCGACTTGAGCGCCGATCTTCTCCCAGCGGATGCCAATTCAAAGGCCTTGGTGGTCTCTCGCGAGAGAGCTGTGCTGTGCGGCACGCTTTGGTTTGAGCGCGTTTTCTATCATCTGGATAAGCGGGTAAAAGTCCGCTGGCATGCGGTTGATGGTGAACAGATCGAGCCCAAGCAGCGCTTGTGCCGCATCGAAGGGCCGACGCGCGCCTTGTTGACGGGGGAGCGTACCGCGCTGAACTTTTTGCAATGCCTTTCCGGCACCGCAAACGTGACGCGCGCTTACGCCCAGGCGATTTCGGGAACCGGCGCCACCCTGCTCGATACTCGCAAAACCCTTCCGGGTCTGCGGCTGGCGCAAAAATACGCCGTTCGTTGCGGGGGCGGCGAAAATCACCGCATCGGGCTTTTCGATGCGATTCTGATCAAAGAAAACCATATCATCGCCGCGGGTTCGATCGGGCAAGCCCTCGCCCGTGCAAAGCGTGCGAACCCCGAGGTGAAGATCGAGATCGAGGTGGAGGATCTCGAACAGCTTGAGCAGGCGATCAACGCCGGCGCGGAATTCGTGCTGCTAGACAATTTTACCGTGGAGGGTTTGCGTGCGGCGGTCGAGATGGCGAAGGGTAGAGCACGGCTGGAAGCCTCCGGTGGATTCGATCTCGCAAGCATACGCCAGGCGGCGGAGACGGGGGTCGATTACATCTCGGTCGGCGCATTGACTAAGAACGCACGCGCCGTAGATCTGTCCCTGCGTTTTGAACGCTGATCGGTTAATCGACACTTCGATAAATTGCTTCCCTGCAATTTTTCGAATCGCAAAGCACAAAATGCAATTTTTGCTTCGCTCGATGTTTCAAACAGTTACCTGTTTGAAACAGGCGCGGCATGTCCCTATGCCGCCGGGCACTTCGAATTAATCGAAGTGCCTTAATGCCCGCCGGTGAGCGGTACGAAACGCACCGGCAACAACTGCCGGGTTATGACTGTGCCGTTGGCGTCTTTTTCCACCATGACCAGGTACTGGGTCATAAACGGGCTGCCCACCGGAATGATCATCTTGCCGCCGGGTCTGAGCTGACGCACCAGGGGTGGCGGGATGTGGTTGGCTGCCGCGGTCACGATGATCGCCTCGAAAGGCGCATGCTTCTTCCAACCGTAATACCCGTCTCCCACGCGCGCAGTGACGTTGTCATAACCGAGCCCTTGCAGACGGCCGCTGGCCTGTTCTCCCAACTCCCGAACGATCTCTATCGTATAAACGCGATCCACCAGCTCGGCTAGGATCGCGGCCTGATATCCCGAGCCTGTTCCTATTTCCAGCACCGTGTCGCCGGTCTCGACCTCCAGCAGTTCCGTCATTAGCGCCACGATATAGGGTTGGGATACGGTCTGGCCGTAGCCTATGGGTAAGGGCCTGTTGAGATAGGCGTGGGCCCGCTGTTGGGCGGGGACGAATTCGTGGCGCGGCACCTTGGCCATGGCTTTCGAGACCGCCATGCCGAGCTCGGGCTTGCCTGTTTCGGCGCCGGTGATGGCGAAATCGGCTTTGATCTCATCGAGCAGCCGCTGTCTTTGCTCTGCGTATTCATCGGCGCAAACGCCGGCGCTCACCGTCAGCAACATGACAAGCAACAGACGCGGCGCGGATATATAGCGAGAGCAAAACACGATGGAACCTGGGGCCATAGACCTTCTTAACCGGAAGCCAATCGGTGCGCCAGGCGGGTGGTTTCGGGAAGCCGATAGCGGGTCACACAAGCCATGACCAATTCCACGGCCGACTTGAGGCTTATCTTATGCCCCACGGAGACAAACACCGGCTTTACTCCAACCCGGGTGCGCAGCACCGCGCCTATCACTTCACCCCGCTCGCGCAATTCGGTCCATGTTCCGCGGCCCTGAGGCGGATCCTTATGGTCTCCCAAAAGCCGCGTCTTGGCCACACCGACGGACACCAGATCCGTGAGGACACCGAGGTGGCAAGCGAGGCCGAAACGCCGCGGGTGCGCCGATCCCTGCCCGTCGCAGAGCAGGACATCCGGCCGACTTTTGAGCTTAGTGAGCGCCTCGATCACGGCCGGCGCTTCCCGAAACGAGAGCAAGCCAGGCACGTAGGGAAAGCGCGTTTCACAGCGGGCGATCGCGTGCTCGAGCAGGGTCAGATCGGGGAAAGACAGCACCGCCACTGCGGCCCGAGTGATTTGGCCGTTCGATTCAAAGCCCACATCGACTCCAGCTACACGCTCGAGGGTGGGGAGCGCATCCCACGCCATAACGCATGCGCGCAGTTCATTTTGTAACGCGATGGCCTGCTTGGGTGCGAGCTCCCATGGGTGTCGAAGCGCGAACGCCCCGCCAGGCACCCACGATCTCCGCTCAGGCCCGTTCAGGCAGGATCTCCGTGCGCTACAATAGGCACCGGGGCGGCCAGGCAGGCGTAGGGACTTAGGGTTGTCGCCAGAATGCCAAGCAGCAATGCTATCGTGCGCGGGAACATATTTTTCCTCCTCCTGCAGCAGAGGTCATCGGCACTCTAGCAGCGTTGATAGTTGGTGCCAAGATCTAGGCGCCTGTCGGACTTGGGGGATGGGAGCGAGAGGAGTGGGAAATCGAGGGCGGAGTGCGTTCTATTTAACGAACCTGCCCTGAGCGTCTGAGTCGAAGGGAATGATCGGAAAATGGACCGATTTCCCACCGCCGTAATAGATTTATCTTAAAGCCCGACAGGCTCCTAGTGTAGTGTCCCTTAAATAACTTTACAGACTTTCCAGTGATTGCTATGGTCTCGCTCATGCCGAACACCCGCGTGGCGATCAAGTTGCAGCCGGCTGAACGCACGCCGCTGGA
>JBOIEG010000046.1:0-4350 GCA_050740915.1 Gammaproteobacteria bacterium
CTCGGATCCTGAACGGCAAGCTGTTGTTGGATCTGCTCGGCGAGGTCGGGTGGTATCGCGGTGGTTAACCGTCCCGTTGAGAGTGACATTCTCATCTTCTGCTGATAGGTATAGCCCCCGCCTAGGATGAGGTTGAAGCGGCCCCCGTGCTGCAGGTATTGCAGCTCGAAGCTGCTATTCTCCGCGTCGTTCTTCGCTGATTGCTCCCTGTTAAATCCGGCGGGGAGGAGCGGCAAGAGCAAGGACGAGATGCCCGGAGTACCGTCAAATGAAACGGAAAACGGTTCAAATATGGGAAGCACCTGGTCGCGGTTGATCTCGCGATAGGCCAGTGACCCCAAGAGCTTCGTGTTGGCACGAAGCTCGAATCCGAACCCGATCCGGGCGGTATCCCGCTCGAACTCTATCTGCTGCTCTTCGAAGATGAACTCGGGGTTGAACAGCTCGCGCAGGTCACCGCTCTCGGTGTCCTGATGCCTGAGCTCGACTTGCACGTTGCTGCGCGGTGCCAAGGCATATTGGCCAAAGATACTGTAGATATTCGTGTCAAGATCGCTATTGGGCCGAAAGCCGCCGGTCTCGTAGTGAAACTGCCCGATGCTGTAGGACAAGCGGTTCCACAGCCCCGAGTGCACCACCTCGTCTGAATACGTATCGTTGCTCGCGGCCAATCCCGAGACCAGCAAGCTCAGGCGCTCCCGTTCAAAAAGGGGATTGAACTCGTTCAAGGACAGCGCGGAGGGACCGAGCCCGCCCAGGAGAAACAAGTCGCTCTCGGCGAGCTGGGGCTGCACCGGGGTAATGTTGATGGGTTGGAGGAGCTGGGATTGCAGCAACTCGCTCACCCGGGCCACATCGTGCCGCGGCAATCCGGCATAGGTGTCCGAGAGAAGCCGGTGCGCCGAGTGGGCGCTCGGATCGGTGCTCAGAGCGTTCCAGGCTTGCACCCGGCCCAACTGCTCAAACGCAAGTTCGTTGTAGATACGGCCCAGGCTTGCACTGCGCGCCGCGAGATCTTCATCGAGCAACAGCCTGGAGCGATAAACGGCCCGATTGTCATTAAGCTCGATAGCCTTCTGCAGGTCATGCAGCGCCTCCACCGGCCGGTTGGTGGTCTGCTTGTGGATGGCGTCGTAGAACCAGGGCGTGGGATCCTTAGGATCGAGTTGTTTGGCGATCTCGAATTCCGAGCTCGCAAGTCCTCCGCGCTTCTCTTCGAAGTAGGCCTTGCCGAGGTAGCTTCGGACGAGTGAGTTGTTCGGGTCAAGGCTCGCCGCGATCTCGATCTCTTGGGTGCCTTCTTTAAGATCACCGTCTCGGATTTTCGCCAGTCCCAGTCCTAAACGCGGCAGGGGAGACGCGGGGTCGAGTTCGATGGCCTTCTGAAAGGTCGCCTTGGCCCGGTCAATGTCGATTTCAGTCAGATAGGCAAAACCCAGAACAGCCTGCGTCCGCGCCAGATCGGGATCGAGTGCGACCGCCGTTTTCGCGGCATTAATCGCGCGCTCCAGATCGCCGCGGGAGAGCTGGAGCTCGGCGAGTCTCGCGTAGGCCAGGGCATCGGTGGGCGCGAGTGCTATCGCCTGTTCGATGTTCTGTAGGGCTTTCTCTATATCAAACTTTGCTTGATAAGCATAAGACAGGGCAACCTTGGGGATAGGGGACTGTGGGTCGAGCTCTTCGGCCTTGCGGGCGAGGTAGAAGGCCTGCTCCTGTTCGTTTTGTACCAGCGCGATCACCGACTGCAGGGCATAGGCGGTGGCATTTTTCGGATCGAGCTTCAGCGCCTGATCAATGTCGACACGGCCCTCATCCACCCGCCCTACGTTGAGCAGCAGCCCGGCGCTCAAGGTGTAGTAGCTCGCTTCACGCGCCTCATCCGGTACCTTGTCTAGGCTTGCAAATGCACTTGTCAGATCATCTTGGCGATAAAACTTCAGCGCCTCTGTTATATCTGGCCCTCCTGGGCCCGAAGGATAGCTAGTGAGCCGATGGTCGATGAGAGGGGGATAGTACAAGGCCCATTGCACCGCCTCCCTGGGTCTGACCACCACCCGGCGCTGGGGGGCGCGGCCGGCTTGGGCGGCGGCCGCCTCACGGCTTGCCAGCAGCAAGCTCCCTTTGGCATTGACAAAGCGGACCCGTCCCTCGAACACCCAAAGCCGGGTCTCTCCCTCGGCGACCCGCAGCACAAACTCCGTGCCTTCCACTCCCGCGGCGGCAAACGGGGTGTTGATCCTCAATTGGGCGGGGGTGCGACTGAGAAAGTGTATGGCTCCTTTCAACAGATCGAGTAACGAGGGCTCGCCAGGCTTCACCTGGGTGAAGGTGAGCGCCGTCCTTTCATCTAAGCGCAGAACGGTCTGGTTCGGCAGCAGCACCGCCGCGCGGCTTCGGCTCTCGATGCGCAGCCGATCGCCGGGACAAAAGGTCTGCTTAAGGCGCGCCGGCACCCAACGCAGATCACCGATGCGGCTCGCTTCCACCCGCCCCTCAATCGAGACTATTTTGGCCGCCCAAGGGATGCAAGGCGCTGCCGCTTGCGGCGCTCCCACTGGGAAAACGCTAAGCACCCCCAGAAGCATGCCGGCTCGGTTCGTTCTCATTGTTGTAGAGCCCAAGATAGAATTGATTGTCGGGACGAACCATCCCCCATCCAAACGTAGCATACGCTGCGGGCGAGCGTTTGTTAATGCCGAGCGAGAAACCTTCGATTCGACACAACCCACCAATGCAGCTTTGTCGGAAGGTTAAGGAGTTCGCCTAAAGGGACCAACCATCGAACAGGTTGATTCGTGCGTCCTATTGCGCAAGGATTTGCACATGGCGACCAATCTGCAAATTGATAATGAGCTGATTCAAGACGCCCTTAAACTCGGTGGGCATCGTACCGAGCGCGCTGTCGTTGAGGAGGCGCTACGTGAGTATGTCCAGCGCCGCAATCAACTCAAAATCATGGAATTGTTCGGTACCATCGAGTACAGAAGACTATGACTACAAAAAACAGCGCAAGAGCAATTGAAGGCCATTGTTGACACATCAGTATGGTCGCTGGCGCTTAGAAGTGGTCGAAAATCAAGCCAGTTGCATGTGGCTTTACTTCGGGATCTGATTGTCGATGCGCGCGTTGGGCTACTCGGCGCAGTCGGACAAGAAGTACTGTCGGGGATTTGTCATAATAACCAATTCGATCGGCTAAGAACTTATCTTCGTGCGTTTCCAAATCTTGAATTAGTCATCGAGGATTACGAATTGGCGTCAGCGTTTTACAACACGTGCCGACGCAAAGGTGTTCAGGGTGCGAATACGGATTTTTTGATCTGCGCTGCGTCGGCGCGCAGGAGTTATGACATTCTGACGACAGACAAAGACTTTGATATTTTTAGCCAACACGTGCCCATCGTTTTGGCTGATGTGAGTCAGATGATTTAGTTAGCCGCCGTCAGATGGGTTTCGGCGCCCATGCATCTAACCCTCTCAAGGAGGTAATGCATATGAATACGATCCAAGGCGTCCTGCAAGCTCGTAGAAAACACTCACACTCAAATAGCCCGGATTGCTCCGCTCCGTGGCTAACCCGGGCTACGCATACTGCTGAGTCGAAGGTATGCACATGGCAAGATCTGACCTCAACTTTCCCAACTTCCCCTCGCAGATTTCTGTAGCCCGTATGCAGCGCAGCGGAATACGGGAAAGGCATACCGCATCTGTTGGTTCCCCGGATTCCACTTCGTTCCATCCAGGCTACGATTTCTATGATCCCGGATTCCGCTACGCTGCATCCAGCTACAAGATGTCTAGCCCTACGCTCGCTACGCTTTCATCCGGGCTACGCCCGCTAGGTTTTCGTAGTCTTAGTCGCAAGGGGGAGGGGGGCACCAAATGATGCCAAGGTACTGACATGCCACTGGACATGTTAGGAAAACATACACGTTGTAGACGATATAAAGTGCCGCCAGCAGCATGGCGACCCACATAGCAATACGTCTAATGTTTTGATTGGGTACACTATGATTTGTCATAACATCTTCTCCTTATCTCAATCGAAGCATCGTGAAAATCTGTGGAAGCAAAGATTATCGCGTGGCCGTTCTAATCACCTCCCGATTGAATTTTGTTTCCCTCGTTTCTCGTGCATCTTTATACGAGTTTATCGATCCGGTTGCCGTGCACTTTTCCCTAAAATGAATGTGATAAATTCACAAAGCACCTAGGAGTCTGTCGGACTTAAGGCGGAACTTTTGATGTGCAAACCGATCGGATCGGCAATGGATTCAATGAGCGAGCGTGCATGAGCCACTTCCGTCAATGCGATCGTGACACACCCTACCTGCTGCCGCCGTCGGTCGA
>JBOIEG010000047.1:0-1917 GCA_050740915.1 Gammaproteobacteria bacterium
ATGGCTGCAAAAGAGATCAGGTTCTCAGAAGATGCGCGGCATCGGATGCTCGCCGGCGTCAATATACTCGCCGAGGCGGTTCGCCAGACCTTGGGGCCGAAAGGTCGCAATGTGGTGCTGGAGAAGAGCTGGGGTGCACCGACCGTGACCAAAGACGGGGTGTCAGTAGCGAAAGAGATCGAACTGAAGGATAAGTTCGAGAATATGGGGGCTCAGATGGTGAAGGAAGTCGCATCGAAGACCTCCGATGTGGCGGGTGACGGTACCACGACGGCGACCGTGCTTGCCCAGGCTATCGTTCGAGAGGGATTAAAGTCTGTAGCCGCAGGCGTCAATCCGATGGATATCAAGCGCGGTGTTGAACAAGCGGTAACCGTCGTCGTGGAAGAGCTTAAAAAGATGTCCAAACCTTGCACCGATAGCAAAGCGATTGCTCAGGTGGGCACGATATCCGCAAATTCCGATGAAGCCATCGGAAAGATCATCGCCGATGCCATGGATAAGGTTGGCAAGGAGGGTGTGATCACAGTGGAGGAAGGGTCAGGTCTGGAGGACGAGCTTGAGGTCGTGGAAGGGATGCAGTTCGACCGGGGCTACCTGTCCCCTTATTTTATCAACGATCAAGAACGGATGAGTGTCGCTTTGGAAGATCCGTGCATCCTGATCCACGACAAGAAGATCTCTAATGTGCGAGACCTCTTGCCCGTATTGGAAGCCGTCGCCAAGTCCGGTAAGTCCTTGCTGGTCATCGCTGAGGACCTAGAAGGCGAGGCTCTGGCCACGCTGGTCGTCAACAACATCCGTGGGGTGCTGAAAGTCGCCGCAGTCAAGGCGCCTGGCTTTGGAGATCGGCGCAAAGCGATGTTGGAGGACGTCGCCGCCCTGACCGGCGGCACGGTGATCTCCGAGGAGGTTGGCTTGAGTCTGGAGAAGGCAAGTCTGGACGATCTCGGCCGGGCTAAGAAAGTCCAGATCACCAAGGAGCATACCACCATCATCGATGGAGCCGGGGAGAAGAGCAAGATCGAAGGGCGTGTAGCCCAGATCCGCCAGCAGATCGAGGACTCCACCTCGGATTACGACAAAGAGAAGTTGCAAGAACGGGTGGCAAAGCTGGCCGGTGGTGTAGCCGTCGTTAAGGTTGGCGCCGCTACCGAAGTGGCGATGAAAGAGAAAAAAGCCCGCGTGGAGGATGCGCTGCATTCAACGCGCGCCGCGGTCGAAGAGGGCGTAGTACCTGGTGGTGGTGTCGCCTTGATCCGAGCCCAGAATGCGTTGACCAACTTGAAGGGCAACAACCACGACCAAACCGTTGGGATCAATATCCTGCGCCGTGCCATCGAAGAGCCCTTGCGTCAGATCGCGCGTAACTCGGGGGATGAACCCTCTGTCGTGCTGAACAAGGTTCAAGAGGGCAAAAACGCGTTTGGCTACAACGCTGCCAATAGCGAGTTCGGGGATATGGTCACCATGGGAATTCTTGATCCCACCAAAGTCACTCGGCTTGCGCTGCAAAACGCAGCATCCGTGGCGGGTTTGATGCTGACCACGGAAGCTATGGTGGCCGAGTTACCCAAGGAAGACAAATCCGCTGGCCCTGGAGCTTCCCCACCCGGAGGCATGGATGACTACTAGGTGAGAGGTCATTTGTGCGCAAAAAACCCGCCCCCTGGCGGGTTTTTTGTCTTTGCGCCCGTGGGCCTGCGCAGTGTTTAGTGTCCTTTCGGCAGGTCTGTGGAGGCGCCGTCAGATCTTCCTTGGCCAAGATTCCAGTGCGCCTATCGAGGCACAGAATCCGAGCCAGGACTGTGCGCGAGAGGACAGCTATCTGGCCTGCGGGTAGTCGATTAGCGCGGAGTTCCGAGGAATAACGGAAGCGCTCCCTCAACAAACCGGTGTAGTTTGGCTTGACCGGCG
>JBOIEG010000048.1:0-1066 GCA_050740915.1 Gammaproteobacteria bacterium
ATACAAACTCCGCAGCACCCGCACCGGACCCACCGCGCTCACATAACTCTCCTCGCAGCGTACTACCTGCCGATACACCTCACCCTCGATGCACACCGCGGGAAGAGCCACATCAAAACGCGCGAGCCCAAGCCGGTAGTTCATGACCCAAAAGAAGTTCCCGTTCTTTTCGGCCACGCTGAGCGCAAGCACCAAACCGCGGCGCATTTCTCCTAGTCGGCCGAGATAGATCAGTGTCCACAACTCTACCCAGCGGTACTGCATAAAATGAAATGAATCACCAAGACTTTGCGCCATCCGTGCAGCTTCTTCAGCGAGGAGTCGCGCCAGCTCGTAGTTCGAGGACATGCACTCCATCATTGCATTTGAGGATAGAACAATCATACGCGGATCGCGGGCCGCGCGAACGACACGGAAACCGCTGCGACAGGTTGCCACGCTGTCCTGCCGCCACTCCGCAAAAAACGAATTTGCCCTAGCGCAATTAACGCGAGCGCATACTTTGACGAACTCATCGTCGAGCTCTCGGCTAATCCCTTCAGCTTCTGCCGCCGTCTCTAGACAGTAGCGACTATTCAGCCAACGGGCGATACGGCTGATTTCCACCAGCGTTTTGACGACGAGACCCTGGTCGTCCCGTTCACGCCCAGATGCTAGCACGGCCTTCAGATCCTCAATCGCGCCACCGAGGTCGTTCATCACTTTCCGCACGTGCGCGCGGCGTTGGAGCAGGGCAATCCTTGCTTCGGCTCTCTCTGCGGGTTGTAAGCGATGGACTAACGTTAGCGCCCGGCTCAGGTACGCCTCCGCTTCGTGATTGGCATAGCACCGCGCCGCGTTCTTCGCTGCCTGAGCCAAATACCGCAACGCTCGTGGGTAGTCGCAACCCCGCTCGAAATGATCGGCCAGCTCGGCCGCCACCCCGTGCGAGTGTTCGCCATAAGCCGCCGCCAAGCGCTCCGCGAGGCGCTTGTGGAGCCGTACGCGCTGGGCCGCGGCGAGCCGTTGATACAAAACCTCCTGATAGAGGGCATGCAAAAAACGATAGCGGCCGGACACCGTCCCG
>JBOIEG010000049.1:0-5227 GCA_050740915.1 Gammaproteobacteria bacterium
CCCATGTCTCCAGCGGCGTGCGTTCAGCCGGCTGCAACTTGATCGCCACGCGGGTGTTCGGCATGAGCGAGACCATAGCAATCACTGGAAAGTCTGTAAAGTTATTTAAGGGACACTACACTAGGTAGTTGCAACTCGTCTCGATAGAGACCGCTGTCAGACTGGTCAAATCCACGGATGACGAACCTGTCCACCCGCGGATCGAAGCCAAATGGTTCTATCTGAATTCCGGGCGTGTAGCGTAGCGCCTCCGTCAAGTTCTTCGCCCCAATGGCATCGAGCTGATCCCTATTGAGGACCGAGATTGACTGCGGCACTTCGATAAGGGGCGTGTCGGTCTTGGTGCCGGTCGTGCTGTGTGTGGGAACGTCCGTCGTGGGACTGGCGGTCACGGTGATCTCGGGCAGGGTTTGCAGCTCTTCGCCGCGCGCCGTGGTCGCGGACAAGGTGAGCACGGCGAGTGTGGCGGCAAATGGAAAGTTTTTTGGGTTGTTCACGGATAGTCTGCCTCATAGTTGTGTGTTTACGCAATGGGCTGGCTATCCGCAGAGGGCGGCGTGGCTGGCGGGTTTTTGTGATGTAATTGCTTAGGTCATTGGCTCTGTGGCTCTGCTCTTGAAAGGCGCTGTCTCTCGCGCTGGTTTTTGGGGTTCCGAACCGGCACGGGTATGTATCATCCAATGTTCTGCTGGCGGGTGCAATAGTTGGCGAAGCGCCACTCTGCCGGCCGCTCGAGGGCGGCACAAGGTTTGTTGCCGGGTTTGTTCGTGTGCTCGTTCTACCAATAGGCTCGCGAGCTCACAGAATCATTTGATGTGACCGAGATACCGATCCAGGCGATCCTTGCCGGCGACCATAAGATCTGGGTTCGCTCCCTCCCGTGAAATAGCGCCGATCGAAGAGAAACGCTTGCACCCCATGCTTACCGGACATAGAATAGTAAGACGTACCTAAAAAAGTAAGGAGATAAACCATGTTAGCCACCTTAACTAGCAAGGGCCAGGTCACCTTGCCCAAGGAGATCCGGGACAAGCTCGGTCTGAAGGCGGGATCGAAGATCGACTTCGAGCTGCTGTCGGACGGGACCGCGAGGCTGCGCCCGGCCAATCTGACTGCGCTGTCGATCATGGGGATACTGAAACGGCCGGGACAGCGGCCTGTTTCCATCGAGGAGGTGGATGAAGGCATCACCGCGTTTCTGGCGAAAAAACATGGGCGCAAGCGACGGTGATCGGCATCGACGCCAATATCCTGCTCCGGATCATCAACGATGATGATCCCGTCCAGTCGAAAAAGATTCGCACCCTGCTGGCGCCGTTCGACCCGCTGCCTCAGTCGGTGCGTATCGATGATGTCGTCCTGGCCGAGACGGTCTGGACGCTGCAAAGCGCATATCGTTGGAACAAGTCTGAAATCATGGCGGCCTTGCGAATGTTGGCTGCCACCACGACTTTTGCCTTGGAAGACCGCGAGACGTTCCTGACCGCTATCGCCTCGTATGAGCAATCCGCTGCCGGCTTCGCCGACTGCCTGATCGCCGCCAAGAACGTCAGCGCCGGCTGCGACTTCACCGCCACGTTCGATCGGACGATGCGCCCGTTGCCAAGCGTCAAAGTGTTGTAGCATCGCTCCCCCCCGGACTCCTCGCGCCGTCGCTAAAGAGCGCGTCCCATCCCGCTCCACCATGCTGACCTCAGAGCTCAAGGCGTAGCGAGCCGAGGAACGTGCACGGCGCGCCGGGCGTGTATTTATTGCGGTTCGACACCACCTCCGCCACCGGAGCCTTCCGCGTACTCCTGGTCGAAGAGATTTTGAACGTTGAGCTGTGCAGTCAGCTTGCATCGACCAATCTCAAACTCATATCCTGCAAGCAGAGTGCGTTCATCGATTTCCCATTTTAAGCGTGGGCTTACGAAGATTCGTTCAAAATCTTGTGACTGACCATCAAATGGCTCTGGAAACTCACGAAACCAGTTCGCGTTGGTATAGGGCACCGTCCACGCGATAGTAAATGCCTATGTTTTTCGGATGGACCCCTGGCGTGCCGCTGGCCTCTCGAGCCTGGTCAAGCCGAGGAGCAGGCTCATGCCGAGCGCGGAGCAGGCCGCGCAATGCGCCGCGGTAGAGGAAAAATCCGGTGAGCGATGAAATGATGAGCGCCAGTCCGCAGAGCCCGCTGAGGGCGCCCTGGGCTTGCAGGCCAAACCCGAAAAGCACAAGGGCCGTCATGCAGGCGAGTTGTTTTCTTTGTTTCCTGTCGTTCACGGATAGCCTCCTTAGGTTTCATGGGTTTTCGCTGGCTGGCTATCCGTCGAGGGCGGAATGGCTCGCTGGATTAATCGAAATCGGTCAATTCATGGATCAGGCACTGTCACCTCTGTATGGCGGATGGGTGGTCCCCTGTCCTTGTCATACTCCAAAGAACGCCTCATAATACACACGATTGCGTACACACATTAGGACGCCATGACGACATTGATCAGCCGCACCTTCCAGAACGGCAACAGCCAGGCGGTGCGCATTCCCCAGGAATTCCGCCTTGAGGCCAGCCGTGTCGCCATCACCCGCAACGAACAGGGCGATCTCATCATCCACCCCTTGCCGGCGGATCGGGGGGTGGCACTGCTGGAAGCACTTTCAGCCTTCGACGCTGACTTCGCCGCGCTGGTGGAGGAAGACCGCCAGGGCCAACCCGCCTTGCAGGACCGGGAGGACCTGTGAGCACCTACATGCTGGACACCAACGCCCTTATCTACCTCATCAAGAACAAACCGCCGTCGGTGGCGGAGCGCATCAACGCGCTGGGGAACGATGCGGTGGCGTGCATGTCCTTCTTCACCTTTGCCGAGTTGCTCAAAGGCGCCGAGCGGAGCGCCCGCAGGGCGCAGGTGCTGCGACAGCTCGACCGCTTGAGCCGAGAGATCCCCGTGCTCTACGACACGCGCCGCGCTCTGTGCGAACACTATGCGGTTCAATTCGTGCGCCTCAAGAAGGCGGGCACCCCCATCGGCGCCAACGACTTGTGGATCGCCTGCCACGCCCTGTCCGAAAACGCCACGCTCGTCACCCACAACCTGCGGGAGTTTCAGCGCATACAAGGCTTGCGGGTGGAAGACTGGGTGGATTGAGCGCGCAACCACCCGCGGCGTAGCGGAGATTCTGGCGCACGCGCCAGGTGTCGTTGAAACGGTGCTCGAAGGCATAGCCAACGCCGAACTGTTCGCGATCGAAGCGGTCGAAACCGGGCTCTCCGGTGCCGCGGCTGGTCGGAATCTTGCCGTTGGGCTTCGGCAGCAGCGTCCCTTCCGCCGGAGGGTTCTGTACGGTATTGCCCGTCTCGTCTTTTTGATAGTGGCTGAGGAACGTGAAGGTGGTGTCCTCACTGGGCCGCCAGGTGAAGCTCGGGGCGACGAAATAGCGCTCGTCCTTGCCGAAATCCACCTCGGTGTCGCTGTCGCGGAACAGAGCGGTGAGAGTTTGTGAAAAAACCGTCGCGAGCGAAGGGAGGTCGCGTTCCGCCGGAGCGCAGGAGCGTTTCGCCGAGAGCGAAACGGCGCGCAAGCCCCGCAAGGGCGAGTCTCAAGGATGAGACGAGCAACCGCAGTGTATATTGAAATACCTGAGGATCCCGAGCACCGCCGGAACGCGAGCGCAGCAGATTTTTTCACAAGCTCTCATCTTAACTCCTTACTGGTCGGCTCAGTCGGGACGGCGAAGCGCGTCGTGTCGAGCGGGCGGTTGCGGGTAATGCCGTCGAAACGGTAGCTGAGCATGCCGCCGTTGGGCAGCTCGACGACGACCTCGCGCAGATCGAGAGTGTCGGCGGCGATGGTGTTGGTGATGCGCGTGGGCATGCGCGAGGACGTGTCGGGCTTGCGCGAGAGGACCACTGCGTAGCCGCCTTCCTCGCGCGTGACCTCGGGCGTGTAGGCGCTCTCCTCCTCGGTTGGCTGGCCGCGCAGGAGACTGAGCAGCGAGAGGAACGGTCTGCCGGCGCTGTCCTCCCGCAAGGACTTTTCGGCGAGGCGCATGCCGGCTTTTTGAATGAAAAGCCGATCGCCGAGGACAAGGACGAGCTCTCCGGCGGGCTTGGTGAAATCGAGGCGAAGCTGCTCCGGTGCGCGATACGCGAGCGTGCCGACGCTGACCACCGGCTCGCGCAGGCCGGGCACAGTCAGGGTCTGCATGAACGTGGCCGACCAGGTGAGCGTCTCGCTTTGACGGGTTGTAAATTGCGCGCGCAACATAGCGGCGCGCTCGGCGGAGAGCGGCGCGGCGAGGGCGCTTGCACCGGCGAGGAGGGGAATAACGAATAGGCAGTGGAGATGGCCGAGCATGGTTACATTTTCTGCCACCGAAACTCACGCGGCAACTGCGCGGACGATGATTCTCCGGGGGCCCGGTCAAACAAGTAATATCGCATCGCTATAGCGGGCGACGGTCCGATCATGGGTCAAGAGGCGGAATGGTTCGGTAAGTGCCTGGGCGACCAGGATGCGATCGAAGGGATCGCCGTGGATGGCGGGCAGGGTCTCGACTGCAATCGCATGCTCGCCGAAGATCGGTAGCTCCACGAATCCCGCGGCACGGAAGAGTTCCGCGGCCCGGCTGCCCGAGATGGGCATGTCACCTCGGCCGAGCCGGTGCTTGATGGCGATTTCCCAGAGCGTCGCCACACTGACGAACACCTCGCTATGGGCATCGAGTATAAGTCTGCGTGCCTGGGACGATAAGTGCAGGTCGTCGGTAAGCGCCCATAATCCCACTTGCGTATCAAGCAAGAGGCGCATCGTCGGATCCTTCTCCCGAAAACAGGCGCCCGACCTCGTCGTTGTGCTGGTCGATATCGTCGGGAACCTTGAACTCACCCTTGGCGATCCCGATCCGGCGCGAGGTATCGGCGGGCGTGACCGGGACGACCCGCGCGACCGGTTTGCCGTTGCGGGAGATGACGATCTCGGTTTCCTGGCCCGAGGCGATCCGGTCGATGAGCTTGGACAGATGGGTCTTCGCCTGGAAAAGATTGATGATTTGCATAGTGACGCCCACGTTCAAATAGAACAGACTAGTCTAGTCTATTCTCTGGGCTTGGCAAGCCATCGGTTTGCGAGGAGCCTGTCGGACTTAGGGGATCGTAGCGAGGCGAGTGGGAAATCGAGGACAGTTTTTCGATCATTTGAGGCGAATAGCGCGTTCTATTTAACGAAAATGATCGGAAAAATGGACC
>JBOIEG010000050.1:0-1222 GCA_050740915.1 Gammaproteobacteria bacterium
TCAAACCCCCGCGCCCGATCCGCCTCCAGCCAAGCCGCCAACCGCCCGCACTGCTCCCCCGAGGCCCAGCCCCGCCAGTCCTCCTCCACCCACGGGAGAGTGACCCGCCCACGCACCACCTGCAGCAGTTTCTTGCGGTGCCGCCAAACAAAAAGAGTGCGTAAGACCGCATGCCGCTGCACCACTTGCCCCCACGCTTGCTTAAACACGGCTACATTAAGATTTCCCTTAAGACGGCAGCTCATCTGCTCGCGATACGCCCCCGACTCCGGGGCATGCAGGGTATGAAAGAGCAGGCCCTGCTGCAGGGGGGAGAGGGGATAAATAGATTCGATGTTCGCGTTAGATTCGCTCATATCTTGCTATCCCTCAGACTCGGGTGCTCATCCACGGCGACACTCAGGCTGCACAGCAGGAAGCTTAAGTACAAGGATGACTTTCTCTTCCGCCGTGCGCAGGTCAAAGAAGACTGTCTGGCGCGTCTCGGAGAATTGCTGCCCACACCGCTTGCACTCAAAGATGCGTCGCTGGCCGCTTTGGGTCTGTAGGTCGCAATGGCTCTCACGTTGCGATTCCTCAGTTTATAATGGCGGCAAGCCGGATCGGGGCATGGCTGACCCCAGTTCTGGCTGTTATCAAGGGATGTCCTCCGCTTCATTTGGTCTCGCAACCTAAACTATAGGGAGACACTTCCCTTTCCTATTTCAAAGTATTAGCGGATGAACACCCAGACTCGGTGAGTTCAGCAATAAGCTCTTCAAGCTCTCCCCGATTCAATTCAGCCTCAGGGAAATCCGAGGGCGTAAAGCCCCCCGCCTCCGGGGATTGGCAATGCGCAATGAGGGCCTCCAATGCCTCCAGACACCTCCGCGCCAACCGCTCCACGGTGGAGCGCCGATGCACCCGGGTGCTGTAGGTCCACTGCAGGTGCAGCTGACCCCCCAGCACAAACCCGTTCACCTCCAGCAGATAAGGCCGCCGCCCCAAGGGACTGTAAGGCGGCCCACTGCCCTCGGGGGCCGGCCGAAAGAGCGCCGAGTCCGAGAGCGCCGCATCCAGCTGCCCGAGGTAGTTAAAACTGAGCACCGCCTGAGGCCGGGCCTGGAGTGCCGCCCGCACCTAGGGATCGGGGTGCAGATACCGCAGCACCCCATAGCCCAGCCCCCCTTGGGGGATACCGCGCAGCTGCTCTTTGACCGCTTTGAGCACCTCCCCCAAAGAC
>JBOIEG010000051.1:0-8694 GCA_050740915.1 Gammaproteobacteria bacterium
GACATCATCAAGAAGATCGAGCGGGCGCGGGTCAAGATGGAGCAGATCAAGCCCAGATCCACCCTGCCCCGAGGGAAAAAAGAAGGCGGCTTAACTGTAAAGTTATTTAAGGGACACTACACTAGCTCGCTGACGGGCACCTGGGTTACAAGAGAAGATTCAAATAACGCTCTTGAATGAAAGGTGACGACGATGACGAACGAGTCCTGAGGTAACGAAGGATGCACGTAAATGATAGCAAGACGACGGATACCAAAGCACTGTGCCTGTTGGTGGCGATGGAGATGAGTTTGAACACCTGGCGTTTGGCGATGGCGGTGGAAGGCCAACCCAAGAAGCGGGTGAAGACGGTGGAGGCGGGCCATTACCTGGAATTGGTTCAAGCGGTGGCGGACGCGAAGGAACGCTTCACGTTGCCGGAAGCAACGCCGGTGGTGTTCTGCTACGAAGCGGGGCGAGATGGGTTTTATCCGTATCGACGTTTGACCGAGCTGGGGCATGAGGTGTGGGTCATTGATTCGGCCAGCATTGAAGTCTCGCGTAAGAAGCGACGGGCCAAATCGGATGGGATCGACGCGGATAAGCTTTCGGAGTTGATGCAACGGCAGGCGCGGGGGGAGAAGGCGCTGCGGATGGTGCGGGTGCCGCCTTTGGAGGTGGAAGACCAAAGGCTCTTGCCGCGGGAGCGGGAAGGGCTGTTGGAAGATCTGCGACGCGTGCGCAACCGGATCGGGTCGCTATTGTTCACCCAAGGCTACCGGGAGGTGCCGAAGAGTGCCTTGGGGTTGCGGGCCTGGCTCAAGGTGCCACGGGAGCTAGGCGCGCAGTTGCGGGAGCGGCTCCATCGGGATATCGAGAGGCTGGCGTTCTTGGAGGAGCAGTTCCAGGCGGTGGGAAAGGCGATGCTCCTGAAAGTCCGGGAGGAGCGGAAGACGGCGATGGCCCAGGTGGCCGGGTCCTTGATGCAGTTGTGCGGCATCGGGTGGGTCGGTGCCTGGGTGCTGGCCAGTGAGATATATGGCTGGCGGACCTTCCGCAACCGGCGGGAGGTGGGCGGCGCCCTGGGGCTCACACCGACGCCTTACAACTCCGGGGGGGACGAGCGGGAGCAAGGGATCAGCAAGGCGGGTAACGCGCGGGCGCGGGCCATGCTGGTGGAGCTGGCCTGGCTGTGGTTGCGCTACCAGCCCGATTCGGCCTTAAGCCAATGGTTCCTGCGACGGTTTAGCGGGGGCGGCAAGCGGCTGCGGCGGATCGGCATCGTGGCGCTCGCGCGGCGCTTGGGGGTGGCCCTGTGTCCTGAGGTATCGAAGGACGTGGCCCAGGGGGTGGTGCCGGAGGGGGCGAGGCTCAAGGCGGTGAAGGCGTAAGTCCCCCCAGGACATCCACCCAAGCTTAGGTTAAATGCAGCCCCCCGGTAAGAGACTGGCTGAGAGGTTGATCCAACAGGCCGAAACGCGTTCGATCACGACCGTGCCCGAAACCCAGCCCGGCAGTTACCCTGCCGTTTTCGTAGAAGGGGCGCGGTCACTTAAGAGGTTGCTACCCCGCGAGACAGTATGCGGGATTCAGGTGCGGACAGACGTCCAGCACGGAGAGAAGGTGAAGGCGCGCGGGCGCTGATGATGAAAAGCAACCGGGTCGAAACCCGAGGCATGCGGATGGCTGTCCAGTCAGACAATTTTCAGGGGAAGCGATAGGGCGGGCGTGAAGCTACGAAGTGGTGAATGACTCCAAGGCGATAAGGAACATGTAACGAAAAAGAATTGGCTCCCAGGAACTTGACAGCGAACGGCTCCGCGCTTTCGATGGCCGCTGGAGTTCTCCACCTTTTGTCCACCGCCCGACAATAAACGAAAGGTTGCCGGCCCGTGGACAAAACGTGGAGAACTCCAGCGGGGAAAACCTGACTCCTGGAGATCGAATCAACCGTTTATAAAAACCAGGACAAACCACAGGGGCTTGACAACGGAGTCCTCATATAAGGTTGGGGTGAGTTTACGAACCCCAACAGCCTGACAAGAGGGGCGCAAAAAACTAAGCTCATCCGAGCTTTTGACTGCCTACCCCGTCCACCCCAAACCGTTGGCGATGCAGTTAATGGAAAGCAATAAGGGCACGAGCGCTTTTTTACGCGAGGCATGGTTTTTTGGCAGCGACCGAAAAGTCGCTAAGAGTGCCACTTGTTGAGTGCCGATCTGGTTCAGCGCCGAAAGCCTCCGTCCGAGCTGGCGTTTGAAACGCGTGAATCGCGCCGCTAATTCTCGGCTGCCGGACAGCCACAGCAGGCGCTCGACCGTGAGCCGATATTCGTTCTGGATCATGCCGAAGATCTCCTCGCGCACAGGCACGTCCGGTACCAGCTCTGCATATCTTTTTGCGATCGGGAGGTCCACTTGAGCAATGGTCTTCTCGACCTCGTCGATGATCAGGCGGAACAGGCGGTGCTGTTCGAACAGGCTGCGCAGTAACCGTTCGCCTTGCTCCCCATTGGCCTTGATGAATTCTGCCAGCGCACTGCCCACCCCGTACCATCCCGGAACCAGATGCCGGTTTTGGGTCCAGGCGAACACCCAGGGGATGGCTCTCAGATCGGCCAAGGTCTTGGCCCCAAAACGTCGCGCCGGCCGCGAACCGATGTTCAGCAATGCGAGCTCTTCCACGGGGCTGGCCGCCTGGTAATAGCTAACAAGGCCTGGATGCTCCACCAGATCTCTATAAGCGCGATAAGAGTGTTCGGCGAGGGTACACATGGCCTGTTCGAATTCCGGCCTGGGCTTTAGCGCTTGTTCACGGCCCGATCGCAAGGTATGCTCGAAGACGCTGGCGGCGAGCAGCTCCATGTGGTGTAGCGCGGTGCCGCGGTTCGCGAAGCGGGAGGACACGACTTCCCCCTGCTCGGTCACGCGCAGACGGCCGCTCACCGAGCCCGCCGGCTGGGCCGCGATAGCGTGGCCGGTTGGGGCGCCGCCACGGCTCACCGAACCGCCGCGCCCGTGGAAAAAGGCGATGGGCACGCCGGCCTCTATGCCCACCTCGGTTAAGCGTTTTTGCGCCAGGCTGAGCTCCCAATTGGAACAAAAGAAACCGCCGTCCTTATTGGAGTCGGAATACCCGATCATGACCTCCTGAAACCCGCCGAGATCATGCGCCGTGCGCCTGACCATAGGTATGCTCAGCAGTTCCCGCATAATATGCGGTGCCGCGCGCAGATCGGCTATGGTTTCAAACAAGGGCACCACGCTCAGAGTGCAGCTTTCGATCCCCTTTGGATCGGCGAACAGCCCAGCGTATTTTGCGAGCAAGTACATGCCCAACACGTCCGCGGCGCTTTGCGTCATGCTCAAGATGAAACCGCCTATCGCTTCGCAGTCGAGCCTGCTGCGGTTCTGCCGTATCAGGCGCAACAGATCGAAGGTCGCTTGGGCCTGCTCCGGCAAATCCGAGAATACACGCTCCCCGCCTAAGGGTTTACCCAGCTCGAGACTGAGCCAGTCCTGCCACTCCCGCGAGTCGTGACTCGGTTCTTGCCCTGGCTCGCCGCCCGTGATCTCGGCCCAGATCGCGGCTAGAGTCTGATTCGTTACGGTGGTGTTCTGACGCAGGTCCAGGCTTACGGTATGGAAGCGGAAGATCTCCACTTCTCGTTTCAAAGGCAAAACGAGCTCCCGCGCGATCCACTGCCCCTTGATCTCATGCAACCCTGACAGCATCACCTCAAAGTCCGCGATCAGCTCATCGGCGCTGCGGTAGGCCGTCCCATCCTCAACAGGTGGCGACTGAGCCTCGCTATCGCGCAGTGTCGCCTCGAGCTTCTGGAGCATGCACACGCCAAACTGCCGGAAGATCTCGCCCGGGTTGCGCGCGGCGATGATGTCGCCCGCCCCACTCTGCTCCAACATGTGGGCGAGTTGCTGCTGAAACAGGGGCGAGGGTTTGATCGCATGTTGAGCGATGCTGAGCTTAGCGCACAGCTCTTGCAAGCGAGCCCGGTAGCGGGACAAGCTCGCCCGCCGATAAGCGAATAGGGCGCGGCGGGTGAGCTCGTTGGTGACCAAGGGATTACCATCGCGATCCCCTCCTATCCAAGAACCAAAGCGGAAACACGGCAAAGCGCATAAGCTACGCCCCGGATAATATCGGTTTAGCGCAAGTTCCAGCTTCTCCAGCAACTCCGGCGCCCGTTCGAACAACGCATCGCGAAAAAAATGCAGACCCCAAGCGACTTCCTGCTCGACGGTGGGCCTCTCCAAGCGTAACTCACCGGTCAACCACAGCAGATCGATCTCCGCTCGCAGTTGCTCGATAAAACCCTGCCTTTCGCGCGCCGTCCAGCGCTCCGGCTCCATCTGTACCAGCAACAGATAAATGCGGCGGTGGATCTCTAACACGGTCACGCGTTTGGCTTCGGTGGGATGCGCCGTGAGCACCGGCCGGATGCGCGCGTGCCGGTTCAGTTCTTCAATTTCCTGTGCAGGGATCCCAGTATTCGCTGCCGCCGACAGCACATGCGCAAAGGTACCCGCGACTTGGTCAGCCCCTCGCTCTTTTTCGATCACGCGGCGGCGGCGCATACCGGCGTTCTGCTCGACGATACTGAGCAATTGGAACCAGATCCCGAAAAGCTGCAGGCTACGCAGTAAGAATGGGGCATCTGCCGACGGCGCAGTTTGCTGGCCGATGAAAATCGCTTCTAAGCGGGGTTCCCGGATGCGAATGATATCCAGCAGTAGCGAGCCGAGAAGGGAGATCGTTTCTTCGGCATACGCGGCGATCCGTGCCGCAATCGAACCATCCTCCGGCGGTTCTGGATTGTTACCGACAGGGCCGGGTTCTTGTTCAGTCACACAACGCGGTCACCCGGCTCCTTCCCGGCAAAAAAGGCCTCGAGGTTTTGCACCACCCGCATGCCCATGGCGATGCGCGTGTCCCGTGAAGCGCTGCCCAAGTGGGGGAACAGCACCACGTTTTCCATGCCCAACAGTGCTTCGGGTACCGCCGGCTCGCCTTCGTATACGTCTAGCGCGGCGCCGGCGAGGGCTCCGCTTTTTAAGGCTTCGACCAGTGCCCGTTGATCGATGACATCGCCGCGGGCGCTGTTGATCAAAAACGCCGTTCGCTTCATTCGACTCAAGCTTTCTGCATTGATCAGATGATAAGTTTCCTTGCCGCCTGGGCAATGCAAGGAAACGAAATCCGCCTGCTCCAGCACCTGTTCTAGCGATCCGCACGGCACAGCCCCCACGGCATTGGCGTGCTCCGCCGGCGGTGGAAACGGATCATGGAACAAAATGCGCATCCCAAAGCCGAAATGCGCCTTCCGCGCCATCGCCCGGGCGATGCGCCCAAAACCGATGAGCCCCAATGTCTTACCGGTGACCTTGGTTCCGAGCATGTGGGTAGGGCGCCAACCGGTCCAGGACTTGGTTCGCACATGGCGTTCACCCTCCCCCGCGCGCCTCGCCACCATCAGCATCAAGGTCATGGCAATGTCTGCGGTACAGTCGGTCAGCACCTCGGGGGTATTGGTGACCACCAATCCCCGTTTCTTGGCCGCGTCCGCATCGATGTGGTTAAACCCTACGCCAAAGTTGCCGAGGATCCGGGTGCGCAGCGGTTCGGCACCCAGCACCTCGGCCGAAACCTTGTCGGAAACAGTAGGGCACAGAGCATCCGCACGGCGCAATGCGTCCTGAAGCTCGGCCGTGCTCATGGGCTGATCTTGCGCGTTCAGCTCGACATCGTAGTGCTCTTGCAGGTGATTCTCGACTTCTTCCGGCCAGCGGCGGGTGACGACTACTTTGGGTTTGCTCATGACTTGCCTTTGCTAAAAACGGTCTTTGGACGTCTGGCGCAGATAGTCTTGGGCAGCGGCCACCCCGTTGCCAAGCTGGATCGGGATCCCTAAATCTTTCATTGCCATCTCAGCACCGGTGATCGGCGTTAGGATCATCAACTCGTTCATGTCCCCTAGGTGCCCGATGCGAAATGCCTTGCCCGCGATCTTGGCCAGGCTGATGCTCATCGCTAAGCCGTAACGTCGGTACGCATGCCGCACCACCTCGTTGCCATCGAATCCTTCCGGCACGTAGATCGCGCTCACCGTATCCGAATACCACTTGGGCTCCTTGGCGACCAACTTCAAACCCCACGCCGCCACCGCCCGCCGCACGGCTTCCGCCATGCGGTGATGGCGCGCGAACACGTTCTCTAGACCTTCCTCAAACAGGAGATTCAGCGATTCACGCAAACCACGGATCAGATTCATCGGCGGCGTGTAGGGGAAGTACCCGAGGTCATTGGCCTTGATCATATCCCCGAAGTCGAAAAAGCAGCGTGGACATTTTGCGCTCTTGTTCGCTTCTAAGGCCTTCTCGCTGGCGCAGACGATGCCAAGACCCGTAGGAAGCATGAATCCTTTCTGCGAACCGCTGATGGCCAGATCCACCCCCCACTCGTCCATGCGAAAGTCGATGCTGGCGATGGAACTGACCCCATCGACCACCAGCAAGGCCGGGTGCTTGCGGGCATCCAGCGCTCGGCGCACCGCGGCAACATCGCTGGTCACCCCGGTCGCGGTCTCGTTGTGTGTCGCCAGCACCGCTTTGATCTCGTGCTTTTTATCCGCTTCCAGGATCTGGGCGTACTTTTCCACCGGCACCCCCTCGCCCCAGTCAACCTCCAAGGCGTGGACTTCCAGATGATGGCGTTGACACATATCGATGAACAGATTGCTGAAGTGACCGAACCCCGAAGCCAGCACTCTATTCCCCGGAGAAAGGGTGTTGGTGATCGCCGCCTCCCAGGCTCCGGTACCGGACGCCGGATAAATGAAAACGCGCCCGGTCTGGGTCTTAAAGACTTTTTTCAGGTCTTCGTACAGCGGTTTGGTAAACCCCGGGAGGTCCAGGGCGCGCATGTCCTCTTGAGAGAGGTGCATGGCGTTGTTGATCCGATCGGGAATATTGCTCGGTCCCGGAATGAAAAGGTGGTTGCGCCCAGGCATCGTCAATCGTCCTCCTGTGGAATGATTTGAGGGATCGTCGAAAGTTATTCTATTCGAGGTTCTTGAGTTAGCACCCGGCAAGACTTTTAGGCAAGCTCTGAAACAGTCCCAAGCACGTTCGCCCTGATGTATAGAAGGGCGAACGGCCGTATCAATATCAACGCGTTACCCGTTCACACTTCGATACCTCAGTGCGAACGGGTGCTTGTTCAGAGCTTCCTTAGGCAACAAAACGGGGCCGGGTGAGTTTTTATGGGGCAAAATCATACCTATTCAGCGATGCGCTTGGCAATGAAAAGCTCGAAACCGTGGAGAAAAAGGGTTAGTTCATCGAGAGCGCACGTTCCAAGTCCGCGATCAGATCCCCGACGTCCTCAAGCCCCACAGAGATCCGAATCAAACCCTCAGTGATTCCGGCTTGGGCTCGCTCCTCGTCACTCAGGCGGTGGTGGGTGGTGGTGGCCGGGTGGGTAATCGTGCTCTTGGCATCGCCCAGGTTAGCGGTGATGGAATAAAGCCCCGTGGCATCAATAAGTTGCCATGCCGCGGGTCGTCCTCCCGGCACTTCGAAGGCGACGATACCGCCGTAATGGGTCTGCTGCTTGCGGGCCAGCGTATGCTGCGGGTGGGATTCCAGCCCCGGATAAAACACCCGCTGTATCTTCGGGTGCTCGCTTAACCAGGCAGCCAAGCGGTGGGCGTTCTCGCTGTGAGCAGGCATACGCAGTGGCAGGGTTTCCAAGCCTTTCAGAAACACCCAAGCATTGAAGGGGCTCATCGTCGGTCCGGCCGTGCGCAGAAACCCGAATACCTCTTCGCCCAACAGCTTCTCCGGGCCGACTACCGCCCCCCCCACACAGCGGCCCTGTCCATCCAGATACTTGGTGGCGGAATGAATCACCAGATCGGCGCCCAGCGCGAACGGGGTCTGTAACACGGGGGTGCAAAAACAGTTGTCCACCACCAGCAAACACCGCTTGTCGTGGGCCAGCTCGGACAGCTTCTGAATATCGGCGATTTCGGTCAGTGGGTTAGAGGGCGTCTCCAAAAACAACAGGCGGGTGCGCGCGGTGATGGCGCGTTCCCAGGCCGATAAGTCGGTCAGGGACACGAAGCTCGTCTCCAGGCCAAAGCGCGACAGGACCTTGTTGAACAGATTCACGGTGGTGCCGAAGATGCTGCGCGATGAAACGATATGATCGCCCTGCCGCAGCAAAGCCATGCAGGTGCTCAAGATGGCGCTCATGCCCGAGGAGGTGGCGATGCAGCGCTCCCCACCCTCTAACGCCGCCAGGCGGGTTTCGAAGGTGCGCACCGTGGGGTTAGTAAACCGCGAGTAGATATTCCCGGGTTCTGCCCCCGAAAACCGCGCCGCCGCTTGCGCGGCATCTTTAAATACGAAGCTCGAAGTTGCGAAGATCGGTTCGCTTTGCTCGCACTCTGTGCTGCGCACCTGCCCGGCGCGCACGGCCCGCGTCGCCAGAGCGAGATCTGCTAAAGACTTCTCCGCCATATTGCCTCCTACGCCTGGTTTCGTAGGGAAGGGACCCTTGGCGGGAATAAAAAAACCCGCTGAAGCCATCGCTAAAGCAGGTCCCATCGCTTTAGCCATACTTATTAAGCGCCTGCAAGCTGAAATCAAATCGGCGCTAGGAGAACCAAGGTAGAGCAATCGGGAGACGGTGTCA
>JBOIEG010000052.1:0-2735 GCA_050740915.1 Gammaproteobacteria bacterium
CGCCTGTTTCGTTCGTCGCTCCCTCGACTCCTCCACAGACGCAACACTCGATACGGGTGGGTGGCTAGCCCTTACCCGACAGGGACTCTCACCCTGCAAGATGCGCCGAGCTTTTCCCAGCGCGATAGCGCTCGAGCTTCGGGACATCATCGCGGGCATAGGATTTCGGGTAAACCGGTCACGGGATCGTCGCAGAGCACACAAACAACTGTTTTGCATTGGGATTGAACAGCGTTTGGCCATCCACGGCGTACGCCGCTATCGCTCGTTGTCCTTCAGGAGAAGTCATGAAATCCATGAAGGCACGTGCGGGTTCTTTTTTTACGTGCTTGTGTCGTTCGGGGTTGACGAGAATAACACTGTACTGGTTAAACAGTTGGGGGTCGCCCTGGACCAATAAATCGAGATCGGCGCGGTTCTTGAAGGTGAGCCACGTCGCGCGATCCGATAAGGTATAACCGTTCAGGCCCGCGGCGGTGTTGAGGGTGGCGCCCATCCCGGCCCCGAGATCTTTGTACCACGTCCCCGAAGCGCTCTTAACGTCCACGCGCGCCTGCTCCCATAGACGCAACTCCATCCTGTGCGTACCGCTATCATCTCCGCGAGAGAGGAACAAGGATTCAGCGTCGGCGATCTTCTTAAGGCTTTGAACAGCGTCCTTGAGGCCTCGCACACGGGCAGAATCCATCTTTGGACCAACGAGCACAAAATCGTTATACATCACCTCGCGGCGGTCGACTCCGTAACCTTGTTTGACGAACTTGATCTCGCCCACCTTGTCGTGCACCAGGAGCACGTCCGCGTCGCCCTTTTCAGCGAGCTTCAGCGCTTGTCCGGTACCGACGGCGACGACCTGTACCTCAGTCCCGGTCTTCTGTTTGAAAATCGGAAGGAAGTAATCGAAAAAGCCCGAGGCTTGGGTTGAGGTAGTAGAAGCAAGGATGATGGACTCCGCAGCGGCGATTGGCAGGACGAGAATCAGTGCCACCGCCAGGATCAGATGACAAGCGCTACGTTGCAATCGTCGCATGGGTTTTCTCCGTTTTTTCATTGTGTATGGCTAAAGACTCAGTTCGCTTACCAGAGCAGCTCACCCCTGATAAAGGCGCAAGCCTCGGGTGTCGCCGGCTGCTTAAAAAAGGGAATTGCGTACCCTCGCTCGATGAGCCGGCCATGATGTAGGAACAGCACTTCATCCGCCAGCCGCCGTGCCTGACCAAGGTCATGGGTAGTCATCACAATTTTGGTGCCAGAAGAGCGAATGGTGGTGATGAGATCTTCAACAGCACGGGTTGCGGCCGGATCGAGATTTGCGGTCGGCTCATCGAGAAACAGCACTTCGGGTTGTGTCGCCCAAGCCCGGGCCAGGGCGAGCCGCTGCTGCTCCCCGCCCGAAAGCACCCGTGCCTGGCGATGCGCGAGAGGGGCAAGACCGGTTAACTCAAGTACATGTTTGAGGCGCGCCGCGCGTTCGCTCCCCGGCACCTTGCGCAAACGCAGCGCATAAGCGATGTTGGCGGCGACGGAGCGCCGTAGCATTACAGGGCGCTGAAACATCATCGCCTGACGCTGGGAAGCCCGCGCGGCATCGGGTCCCTCCCATAGCCGTTGTCCGCGCGTGGGCTCGATTACACCATGGCAAAGCTTAAGCAGCAAACTCTTGCCCGCGCCGTTGGGCCCGAGGATCACGCTGGCGCCTCCACCCTGGAGGGCAAAGGAGAGATCATGCAACAGCCCTTGCCCACCCGTTTCGTAGCACACTCCCACCAAGCGCAGCGGTAGGATGGTTGGGGTAATCGTCGGTTGGACATTCGCCGCCTGCTCCAAAACCAGAGGCTGCAAACCGCTAGCCGATTTGACGCGTGAAATAGACTGTCGCATTGATCAGCACCGCAAGTGCGATTAGCACGATTCCGAGCGCAAGCGCGAGCTCCAGGTTCCCCTTAGCGGTTTCCAAGGCGATCGAGGTGGTCATCACCCGGGTCGCGTGGGCGATATTGCCACCGACGATGAGCACCGCACCCACCTCCGCGACAGCGCGCCCGAACCCGGCTAACACCGCCGTGAGTAAGCTGAAGCGGCCTTCCCAAAGCAAGGTTAAAAGCGCCGTCGCGGTGCCGGCGCCGAGGGAGCGCAACTGCTCTTCGTACTCCGACCATAGATCTTCAACCGTCTGTCTGGTGAGGGCGCCGACGATCGGTGTGACTAAAATCGTTTGGGCGATGATCATCGCCATGGGTGTGAACAGCAACCCCCAGGAACCCAAGGGGCCCGAACGCGACAGGAACAAATAGACCAGCAGCCCGACCACTACCGGCGGCAGTCCCATCAAGGCGTTGAGAAGCACAATGACGAGCCTGCGACCGGGAAACCGGCTCACCGCAAGCACGGCTCCTAAGGGAAAGCCGATGAGCGTGGCGAGAAAGACGGCACTCAGGCTGACCCGCAATGACAGCAACACCACCTCCGCGAGGTTCGGGTCCCCGCCGAGGATAAGCGTTACCGCTGTGCTGAAAGCCTGGGCGATTTCGGGCATACGGATTTCGTAGATATGCATATAATGACATATATTTGCGACTTTGAAAGCAATTGTAGTGTCCCTTAAATAACTTTACAGACTTTCCAGTGATTGCTATGGTCTCGCTCATGCCGAACACCCGCGTGGCGATCAAGTTGCAGCCGGCTGAACGCACGCCGCTGGAGACAGGGGGATCCGCACACGGAACTCCGCAACA
>JBOIEG010000053.1:0-3391 GCA_050740915.1 Gammaproteobacteria bacterium
CGCCTGTTTCGTTCGTCGCTCCCTCGACTCCTCCACAGACGCAACACTCGATACGGGTGGGTGGCTAGCCCTTACCCGACAGGGACTCTCACCCTGCAAGATGCGCCGAGCTTTTCCCAGCGCGATAACAACTGAGCACACACGCCTTCCGAAAAGTGGAATGCTGAAATAGATACATTCGTATCAAGGACGACTTTAAGCCCTGTTCTTTTGTCTTTCCCTTCGTCGTGCTCGTTCCTCATGGGTGATGCGGTTTACCACTGCGTCGTCTTCAACATTGATTCCGACCTTTTTTGCTTGCTGTGATCCATACCGCGCAAGTTCCTTAAACTCTGCCACTAACTCTGCCGGTGTCATCGGGTTTTGTTTCTGCTCCTCCTGCGCTTCCCGTATCACCTGCATGACCCACTCGTCGTCAATCTCCGGCTCCGGGTACTTTTTGTGATACGAGCGGAACACGCGAAGCATTTCGCGGAAAAGCTCGCTTTTAGTGCTGCGCCGTTCTTTAGCGAGGTGCTCAACTTCCTCCACCATTACAGGGGGAACGGAAAAGCCAATTACTTTTGTTGTGCGTGTTGTAGACACAGAGCGTTTAACTAAGTTTTATCATTTATTTCAAGTATATATGCTCACATTTTGGTGTTAAGGTCTTGCCTAAAATTGGGTTATACACCTCTTTGTGTGGGGCGGCGCACGGAGCGGGGATATAATGAAAGAGCAACTGTTTGTCGTCACAGGATCAGATCGACTATCCAAGCAAACCGCTATTACCCTCCCGGCTCGTAAACAAATCGTATGTCGGGAGACTCCCTCGCATCCATCACACCAAATGCGAGCGTGAAAGGGGCTCACTCACCCTTTCGGAGTGGCGGTTTGCTTGGGTATGGACGATCACGATCACATTTCTCTCGGCATTCGTAACGGATGGGGAGGGGAGACCCCATTCTTTATGACGCTCCCTGACCGCCGGCAGCACACCTATGTCGTTGGGAAAACAGGCACGGGGAAAAGCAGCTTTTTATTGAACCTGATCTACCAGGACATCCATGCCGGCCGCGGTGTGGGTGTCATCGATCCGCACGGCACGCTCGCCGATGAGGTGCTCGCCTGCGTTCCTAAGTGGCGAGCGGAAGACGTTGTGTATTTTAATCCTGGCGACACCGAGCACCCGATAGCGTGGAATCTCCTTACTGTCGAGGACAGTGGACTCAAGGAGCTCGTCGTCTCCGAAATGCTCGGGGCGTTCAAGAGCATATGGCGCGACTCCTGGGGGCCGCGGCTCGAGTACATTCTTGAGGCATGCATAAAGACCCTGCTCGAGTGCGAGAACGTCTCGCTCCTCGGTATCTCGCGTCTCTTGGGGGATAGGGAATATAGAAGCTCCGCGATGAAGCAGGTAAAAGATCCGGGGCTTTTAGCGTTCTGGCGATTTGAGTTTGAGCAGTACCCGGAGACCTACCTTCGGGAAGCCATCGGGCCGATTCAAAACAAGGTGGGGAAGTTCATGCTCTCCCCAGTGATCCGTAACATCTTCGGACAGGTGAAAAGCAAGGTGGGTGCTCGCTTCATGATGGACAACCGACGGATCTTCATCGCCGATCTCGCAAAAGGGACAATTGGGGAGGATAAGGCGAATCTCTTGGGTGCGCTTTTGGTGGCGCAGTTTTATCAGGCCGCGCTCGCTCGACGGGACGAGCCGGAGGAGAAGCGGGCTGACTTTCACTTGGTGATCGACGAGGTGCAGAGCTTCGCCACCGACTCGTTTGAGAAGATGCTCTCGGAAACCCGCAAGTTCCGGTTGGGACTCACGTTAAGCCATCAGTATATCGGGCAGTTGACAGAAGCGCTGCAGAAGGCTGCGTTCGGGAACGTAGGCACGATCGTCGCCTTTCGTGTCGACCAAGAGGGCGCGGAGACGCTCGCACGAGAGTTTCACCATACCTACCGGCCAGAGCTTTTCACCGCGCTCGACAACTACGAGATCTGTGTGAAGCCTTTGCTCTATGGCAATGAGGGGGAGCCGTTTGTAGGGAGAACCTTCCCGCCTGATTTCATGCGCTACGGCCGCAGCGAAAAGATTATCAAGCGCTCACGCGAACGGTACACGATGCCGAGGGCGGTGATTGAGGATAAGCTCCGAAGGTGGATGCAGCCGGCGGTCACCGAAAGCCCCCGGAGAAGGAACGGGTTAAGAAGGAAACATTCAGGATAATTACAATCCATGTCATTGATTTATAAAAACGTTGTAGTACTATTGAAGCATGCTAGTCTACGAGAGCTTAGTCGACATGAAATATCGTTTTTCCGTTCTGGTCGAGCATGACAAGGACGGCTATTTTGCATTCTGTCCCGAACTCCAGGGTTGCTACAGCCAGGGCAATACCTATGAAGAAGCCCTCGAAAACATCAAGAATGCTATTCAGCTTCATGTGGAAGACCGGATTGCCGAACAAGAGGAAATCCCTGAACCAATCAAATCCATTAGTCTCTCGACTATCGAGGTGACAGCCTAAATGCTTCATGCCCAGGGAACTTCCCAAGATTACTGCAAAAGAAATTATGGCCCTCTTGGAAAAAGAGGGCTTTGTCTGTGTCCGCCAAAGCGGGAGTCATAAGATATACAAAAACTCCCAGGGAAAACGGACTACCGTTCCATTCCACGGGAGTAAAATTCTTCATCCAAAACTTCTGAAGAGCATCCTCAGAGATGCTGATGTTTCCGTTGAGAGATTACACGAATTGCTCTGAATAAATGCTCGCCGCCATGAGCCGAGCGAGAGTGATCCTGCAGATCGCTCTTTGCACACCCGGACTCTCCCTGTCCAATAAGCAAAAGAAGATGTAAGGTACGATGACGTCTGTGTTTGTTATATAACGCAGCGCAACAATAAGCCACGATCGCAGCGGTGTGTCGCTATGAGCGAACAGAGCCCAAGCCCGCCTCTTCTTCGTCCCGCTGTTATATTCACCGCGATATATCTTGCCTTTTACTTCTTAATGGTGTGGAACCCAATCGGCACCTACGGGGATGTTCGGGGGTATCTTGAGTACCGCGTACTCGTGCCGATCGAGTGGATAATGGCATTTTTTGCGGTGTCGTTGATCATACAGCGCAACAGTTCGATGAGGGCGGTGGCGGTAGTTCTTCCGCCAGTTTTTATTGTGATTCTCGCCATTACACGCCCGGATTATGGAGCGTCATTCTGGGAGATATTCCGGCATGAGATCTACCTTCCGCCTGTGTATGTCCCTCGCGGCTTGCTGATATATTTGGCTCCTCAGCAAAATTTGTGGGTAGTTTTCTACTTGATAGACCCCATGGAGTTAAGGGCGTCTGAGGAAAACAACGATTCTGACGCAAGTCCTACAGGCTCTGGCTGTGGATATATGG
>JBOIEG010000054.1:0-5015 GCA_050740915.1 Gammaproteobacteria bacterium
AGTGTGTCACGATCGCATTGACGGAAGTGGCTCATGCACGTTCGCTCATTGAATCCATTGCCGATCCGATCGGTTTGCACATCAAAAGTTCCGCCTTAAGTCCGACAGGCTCCTAGGCAGACGACTATACGAACACACGGTTGATCGCATGTCGGCCCGTTGGGACAGATTTTCGTGGTTTGGGTTACTGCCTGTATCCGACAAAGGCGAGATTGGCTCGCTACCTGAAACATACGGCGCGGCGAAACTAATTCCGGCGTTGGAAGCCATTTTGATTGAGGCACTTGAGCCGCGCCAGAACAGAAAAAGAGGAGATGATTTGGCAGCAGTTGAGTACCTTCAGAAGGTTGACCCAGAAATCGAGAAAAAGAAGGTTAAGGCGACACTGGATGCCGCTCTCAATACTATTAAAATGTCGAACAAAACGCTCCAGCCGACCGCTCAACCGCTGCGCGGTTTCGCGTCGGCTGATCTAATGACATGGACTCCCCCTACTCTTACGGCATCGGATGTGCCAGAGTGAAGTTTCATTTAACGCCAATCACAGAGAAGGGGAGTCGCCCTGAAGATCACACGAATTGGGCTAGATGCGGCAAAGCATGTGTTCCAGGTGCATGGGGTGGATGAGTACGGCAAGGCCGTGAGGCGCCAAGCAACTGACCCGTAGCAAGGTGCTGGAGTTCTTCGCCAAGCTTTCGCCGTCTCTGGTGGGCCTGGAGGCTTGTGCCGGGGCGCACCAGTGGGCGCGGGAGCTGAAGAACTATGGGCATGAGGTGAAGCTCATAGCGCCGCAGTTCGTAGCGCCCTATCGCAAGAGCGGCCGGGCCGGTAAGAACGATCGCAATGATGCCGAAGCTATCTGTGAGGCGGTGGGGCGACCCGCCATGCGCTTTGTGCCGGTCAAGGATGTCGAGCAACAGGCGGTGCTGATGGTACACCGGGCGCGGGAGCTGTGGGTGTCCGAGCGCACGGCCTTGGTCAATCAGATGCGGGGGTTTTTGGGTGAATATGGCCTCGTGCTCGGCCAAGGCGTCGCGCAGATGAGGCGGGCGTTGCCGTGCATTTTAGAAGACGCTGAGAATAGGTTGCCCGCGTTGGCGCGGGAGATCTTTGCAGAGCTGGGCGAGCGGTTGCGGGAGTGTGATCGGCGCATCGCCGAATATGACCGGCGTCTTCAACGGCTTGCTAAGGAGATGGCCGCCGCCCAACGGCTGATGCCGCTCGAGGGCGTCGGTCCCATCACGGCCACGGCGGTGGTGGCGAGTGTGGGGGATGGTCGGGTGTTCGAAAACGGGCGGCAGTTTGCGGCGTGGCTGGGGCTTACCCCCCGGCAGTATTCCAGCGGAGGGAAAACCAAACTTGGGCGCAGAGCCAAACGCGGAGACGCCTATCTGCGCACCTTGTTGATTCACGGAGCGCGCGCCGTATTGAGGCTCACCGAGAAACGCAAAGACAAGAAAAGTCGTTGAGCGGAGGCCCTCAAGGGGCGGCGCGGTAATAACATCGCGGCCATCGCGCTCGCGGCCAAGCATGCGCGGATCCTCTGGGCGATGCTGGCTAGGGGGACCGACTATCGGGTGGCGATGTGACGCCCGGGGGCGTTGCTTGAGGAGCGAGTATCGCCGTGCGGATCCGAAGGGCCGGAGTTATGCACGCTTGGCCCACTGACTGCGATCGAGAGAACGTCTTCGTCCGTGGACAAAGCGTGCATAACTCCGGCGGGACATCGTGTGAACACGAAGACCCAGAGGAAACACGATCAACTAATCTACTGTGGGGGGGGTAAGAAACGGGCTCCCCATAGAAGGGGGTCTCACCACAGATTGCGTAGATGATTGAGCTGATGGGAACGGGTCAGACCGGCACGGGTTCAAATCTGATAACGACCATGGTCGATTCCAGACCGCTGAGCTAATGAGGCGCCTGCGCGCGAATGTCATCAGGGCCAGCGCATTCAAGCTCACCAACAGGCCGCATATATGCGAGCAGTCTAATCCTTGTTTCCAACACGCAAAATCGTCCTTGCAAAACGGGGGAGTCCATATAGGGTCGTTCGGCGTCAAAGAGGTAAGCATCGTACGCGAGTACAAGGCGAGTGATCTTAGGCGGTTGTGGCCCTGTTTGGACGCTCCGTCCGTGAAATAGCCACTCGTGATCACTCCCTTGCCCAAGTGTCTGCGTGGGCGCCAGAGGTTCCCGATTGGCCGCGGTGGTCAAAGCGTCTGTCTGAGGGAGCCGCTTTCGTTTGCGAGCGCGAAGACCAGATTGCGGGCTTCGCCCGAATTGAGGACAACGGGTATCTCGATCTTCTCTATGTTCACCCGGAGTTTGAGGGTCAAGGGGTCGCGCGGGCGTTGTTTGAGCGGGTTCTCGCGTGGGCAAAGAGTCACGGCATCGCTCACCTTCAGACCTCCTGATCTCATAGAGGGGTCCTGCATGGTTAAGCCGAGGCGAAGAGAGAGGTTGATCAATGGGTTGGATGCGGAGGAGAAGCGGGCATTCGTGGCGGCTGGCGGGCGTGAGGGGATTTTGAAATGATCCCAAGGCAACAGGAGCGCGCCGTCTTTGCTCCTCACTCATCACGTGCCATAGAAGTCTTCGAAAAGGTCAGCTCGATGCCGCAACGCCACTTGTCGTTCTTCCCGCAGGGGGTCGGCTATCGAAGATGCGCCGGTAGAGATGGCCGGAGCAATTGCCCCGGTAATCCGCCCGTCCCCACTTCCCGCGCTCGGGGAAGGAAAGGATGCTTCCTTGCTCTCCCGCGCTTCTCGTTGTCATGATGGGCCTTCTGCCGGAGGCGGCAGTTCCGGCCCCCTCTTCCTGTTCCCGTCGCCACACAGATGCGCCACCCAGATCGTCCGTATGAGGCGGTCATAATCATTTAAGCTCAGCACCTGCGATAACCTTTCCGCAAAGTACGCGATCCTGCTTTCGTTCACCTGTACCGTTAGCCCGCCGGTCCTGAAAACGCCGGGATATTCATAAGTCACGGGTAGCGGACCGCCGTTCCCCGTGCTCTGTCCTGCGGCCTCGATTAAGGCTCTCTGTGTGCTCCGGCGCGGCTTGCATCCCTGCATCCCCTACCCGATCACAGCATGACGCTGACCGTCAAGGTGGGTCGCCCCTTTAGCATGGCTAGGAGAAAGGACCGCCTACCATCGTAAGCGGATAAGAACCGCGTCAACGATCGTGACCCGAATGGGCTGAGACCATAGGATCAGCGGTCTTGGCCGTAGAGCGCGGCCGGCCAGACAGTGTTTTTCGGGTCTATATGGATAATTTTTTGGGTAATCCCGGAAATGACTTGCTAATATGGGTATATATGGGTATTTTTGTGGGTATGAGTTTGAATCTCGATACCTTGAAAATCACCCCTGACGTTCTGGCGCTTATCGCTGAGCTGGACGAGTTTAAGGGTGCCTGGAGAGCGCTTGGTACACTGGCACCGGAGCGGCTGTCGGCCCTGCGCCGTGTCGCCACGATTGAAAGTATCGGCTCTTCGACGCGGATTGAGGGCAGTAAACTCTCCGATCAGGAAGTCGAGCGGCTGCTGTCCAATCTCGAAATCAAGAAGTTTGATACGCGCGATGAGCAGAAGGTCGCCGGATATGCAGCGGTCATGGAGACCGTCTTTGCCCATGCCGATGCCATCGCCATCACGAAAAACCACATCAAGCAATTACACCGTGATCTTCTCCTTCACAGCGCGAAGGATGAGCGGCACCGGGGCCGCTACAAGAGCAGTCCGAATCATGTCGTTGCCTTTGATGCAGGGGGTAAAGAAATCGGCGTCGTATTCGCAACGGCAATACCCTTCGATACGCCTCGGCTGATGAGCGAACTCATCGAATGGACCCGGACCGCACTGGAGGAACGCCAGCTTCACCCGCTGCTTGTGATTGCGATATTCGTTGTCGTCTTTTTGGAAATTCATCCCTTTCAGGACGGTAACGGCAGGCTGTCCCGCATTCTGACGACGCTGTTGCTGCTGCAGTGTGGCTATGCCTATGTGCCCTACAGTTCGCTTGAAAGCGTGATTGAGCAAACCAAGGAAAGCTACTACATCGCGCTGCGCAAAACCCAGGGCACAATCCGTAGCGACGCGCCCGAATGGGAACCCTGGATCATCTATTTCCTGCGCGCTTTACAGCAGCAGAAGAAACGGCTTGAGAAGAAAATCGAGCGCGAACGGATCATGGTTGATACGCTGCCCGAGCTTTCCGTTCAAATTCTCGAACTGGCCAGGGAACAGGGACGCATTACAATCAGCCACGTCGTCAAGATTACGGATGCCAACCGCAACACGGTGAAAAAACACCTTCAGGCGTTGGTTTCTGCGAATTACCTAACGCAGCACGGGACTGGGAAGGGAACGTGGTATGGGAGGACATGAACGGGTGAGGATTTATTGATTGTAACGCCCGCCAGAAATGCGGTTCTGCGTCCGCGAACCCTTCGCGGTTCTTCAAACCCCCCTCCGGTCAATAAAGAATTGAAAGAAGGCGGTGCGTAATTCATTTTGATTTCGTTCCCGACTAGACGGGTAACATCGGGTGTAAGTGCAAAGGCATGCGACCGGAAGCCGTTTTCGATTTTGTGCACCGCAGTGTCGAGAGGGCGGGAGACTTTAGCGCTAAAACCCAAAGCTCATTCATTAGCGCAGCAGTTCGTAGTCGCACATCCACCAGCTCTTTTGCCCCTCGTCGTCAAGTGCTTGGGGACCTCAGCCCACCAATTTCTTGAAATTAACCAGCTTGCTTTTACCATCATGTATAACGTACATTATTATGTACATATCTAAACCGGGAAGACCATGCGCCAGACGACCTTTACCGAGCTGAGAAACAATGCCAAGGCCTTCTTCGATGCGGTTGAGGCGGGTGAAACGGTACGCGTGTTACGGAATGGCAAACCGATCGCCGACATTGTCCCCGTTCCGCCCGAGACCCCTTCTTGGAGGCGGCGGTCCGCAGAGCCTTTGGTCGTTAAGGGTATTAAGTTGAGCGAAGAGATCA
>JBOIEG010000055.1:0-3962 GCA_050740915.1 Gammaproteobacteria bacterium
CTTAGCCACGAGCAACAATCCGTGCAGCCGATGAGCGCGCCTCTTCGTTGCGCTCGATCTCTTGCCGGATCGCGATACCCATCACATCAGCGTCACTGATTTCCAGTTTCCTCATAACGGAACCTCCCGTCGGCCACAGAGATACCGTTAGTGTAACAAGATTATGCGACATTATTTACGACACTATGTATAATTGGAGCAATGGCAATGCAACATGAGAGCAGCTTGGGACAGACAAAACACGAGCCCGTTATCGGCTATGCACACGACCGAGCGCCTGAAGGGGACAGCGCCGTGGGGCAGCGCGAGCCTTGGCGCCGTCTTCTGGCCGACGCAGCACCGCGCGATCACATCGTGCAGCTCTACCAGGATCAACACTTTCTCAATCGCGCCGTCTGTCGCTTCGCGGCTGCCGCGCTCGCCAACGGCGAGGCGGTCATCCTGGTTCCGACGCTGGCCCACTGGAATGCTTTCCGCCCGCGCCTGGAAGCCGAAGGCGTGGATGTGGAGGCCGTGCAGAGCCGTGGACAGCTAACCGTCGTTGACGCCGATGAGCTCCTGCCCCGCTTCATGCGTGACGCCATGCCGGATGCGCCCGTGTTCCTCGGCTTGGCCGCGGACGTTATCGCACAGACCCGCGCCGCGGGCCGCTACCCGAAGGTGCGCTGGTGGGGCGAGATGGTCAACGTCCTTTGGGAGCGTGGGGACGTGGCCGCCAGCATGAACCTCGAGGATCTGTTCGACCAGCTCGCGCACGAGCACGACATCGCGATCTTCTGCTCGTTTTTGATGGATAACTTCAACGGCGAGGTGCACGCTCGGATGCTGCCAAGGCTCGGGGAGAACCACTCGCACCTGATCCCTGTGGAAGATTACGCCCGCCTGGAGCGTGCCGTGGCCGACGCGCTCCGCGAGACCGTCGGCTCTGACGAGGCCCGTGTCCTTGAAGGGCGGCTCCTTGCGGACTATCCAACGCAGTTCCATATGCCGCGACCTCAGGCGCTACTGTTGGCATTGCGCCAGGTTCTCCCGCTGATAGCGGACGCCGTGCTGCAACGGAGCCGTACTCTGTACACTGCATCGGAGTAGCCAGACCGATGACGAAGCCCTCGGCGGCAACGGATGGCTGGTCCAGCGATATCTCCGGGGCGCATGGCGATGCCGCGAGTTCGGACTCGGTCCGCGCCGACCTCATCGGCATCCTCGACACGGTCGATCTTCCCATCGTCGTGGTTGGCCGAGACTTCACTGTCGCCCGTTTCAACCGGGCTGCGACAGCAGCGCTTCGCCTCACTCCATCTAATATTGGCCAATCCCCCCGCGACATCAGAGTGCTCACGGACCTGATGGATCTCGAGAAACTGTGCGCGCAGGTGATCGCCGACGGGGCACCATACCGGCGCGAAGTTCAGCATGGGGACGGGTGGTTTCTGCTTCGGATTGCCCCATACACAAGAAGCGATCATCAGATCGGGGGCACCGTGCTCACGTTAACGAACGTGACCGCTTTCCGCGCAAGTATCGAGCAAGCAATTTACGAACGTGAGTACACGAAGGCGATCCTCAATACGGTGATCGAGCCCTTGGTGGTCCTCGACGCCGACCTACGGGTGCAGACGGCCAATCGGGCCTTCTACGCGATGTTCCGGGTCTCGCGTGACGAAACGCAAGGTGTTCCGCTCTACGCTCTGAAGAAACACGACTGGGACACTCCCCAGTTATGGACGCTTCTGAAAGAGACCCTTTCCGACAATAATGAGTTCCAGACCATCGAGGTCGAGCACAACCTGCCGGCGATCGGACGCCGGACGCTCCTGCTCGACGCACGCCGGTTATCTCGAGAAGGTAATCCCGGGCACATGATTCTCCTGGCTTTCGAGGATATTAGTGAGCGTAAGCAAGCCGAAGAAGCGCTCCGAGAGGCCGACCGCCGTAAGGACGAGTTCTTGGCGACGTTCGCCCACGAACTGCGAGGCCCGCTCGCCCCGCTGCGCAACATGCTGGAGATCATGAAGCGAGCGGACGCCCACGGCGACTTGATCCAGCAGGCCCGCTCCACGATGGACCGGCAGTTGGGCCAGATGACCCGGCTCATTGACGACTTACTCGACGTGAGCCGCATCAGCCGGGGCAGGATCGAACTCAAGCGGGAGCGGGTCGAACTGGCATCGGTGGTTTATCAGGCCGTCGAAGCGTGCCGCCCGCTGGCCGAGTGTCACAATCATGAAGTGAACGTGACGCTACCGCCAGAGCCGATCCATCTGCACGCCGACCCGGTGCGGCTGGCACAGGTTTTTGGCAACCTCCTCAACAACGGCTGCAAGTACACCCAACCGGGCGGCCGCATCTGGCTGAGCGCCGAATTGGCGAGACCCCCTGAGGTCGTAGTGAAGGTTAAGGATACCGGCATGGGCATCCCGCCCGATCAATTGGACAGCATCTTTGGGATGTTCACCCAGGTTGATCGGACGCTGGAGCGGTCGCAAGGTGGACTCGGCATTGGCTTGACGCTGGTGAAGCGCCTGGTCGAGATGCACGACGGATCGGTCGAAGCGTTCAGTGAAGGGGAAGGCCGGGGCAGTGAGTTCGTGGTGCGTCTGCCGGTCGTGATCGACAAGCTGCAAAGGCTACAACCGTCCGAGCCGACCGGGAACGAGCAGACGGCGACGACAACCCGCCGCATTCTTGTCGTCGATGACAATCGGGACGGCGCGGCGTCTCTCGCCATGTTGTTGAAGCTGACCGGCAACGAGACATACACCGCCCATGACGGCCTTGAGGCGGTGGAAGCGGCAGAGAGGTTCCGTCCCGACGTGGTGCTGCTCGACATCGGGCTGCCTAAGGTGAATGGCCGTGACGCCGCTCGACACATTCGTCAACAACCGTGGGGGAAGAACATGGTGCTGGTGGCTCTGACCGGCTGGGGGCAGGAAGAGGACCGACGCAAGTCGAAAGACGCCAGGTTTGATACCCACATGATCAAGCCGGTCGACTACGCCGCCCTCAACAAGCTGCTTGTTTCTCTGCCCTCGGAGCAGGGAGGCCGGCTAATCGGTAACCGAGGGGGTATTTAGCCCCAACCTGTCTGTCGCGAATTGCTAATTATAAGGCGAAACCCGAACTAGTTTCAGTCTTATCAATCCGTGCTTGGTTAGTAAGGTAGGAGCATGCGAGAAGTTTCCACACACGGGTTTACGGGGTTCAAGGTCCGCGGTAGGGACGCCGGTTACCCGGCGCCCCCCGCACAGACCCGGACGTGCAGTATTCCCGCATCCGGTTCCTCGGTTGCACTCGCTTCCGCGCAGGCTGAAACCGTCACCGGTCCTCCACCTGTTTGCTGGTCCCCGCAGTGAGGTTGGCTCATGTTGATCCAGCTCTACATGTCCGGCATGAGTTTCCTTTGCGGGCTACGTGCTTCCGTCAGGTCCTTCCCCTTGTAGTGGGCTTTCCCCACCTCCGAGTACTATGCCTGATAAGACTCCCCATCGGCATCCGGCGGGCTTTCCCCTTTCACAGTACTCCTCCGCCTACCCGGTTCATGGTTGCATGCACGTGTTTAGGTTCCAGCCTATCCCCGTGTCCGGGTTTTCCCTTGCGTGCCTCAATAGCTGTCTACCCTGCACCCACACTTCGCACCCACACTTCTCCACGCCAGGAACCGATGGGGCCTCCTGGGTTCTCTGACACATCTCTTCCTGCATGCCATGGCCTGTGGACTCCGGCGGACCTCCACGCCCTCGCCAAACCGGGCGTCTCGTATTGCCTTCGGGCACGTTAAAACCCTCGGCATCCGCAACAAGCTTATCTCGAAGCTGTACCAGCACTTCAGGGAGCGCGGCCTCCCCTACGGCCTACAGGATACTCTGTGTACGCTTCGCATGTTTCGTTCGTCGCTCCCTCGACTCCTCCACAGACGCAACACTCGATACGGGTGGGTGGCTAGCCCTTACCCGACAGGGACT
>JBOIEG010000056.1:0-1201 GCA_050740915.1 Gammaproteobacteria bacterium
CCACAACCAGCTTCACCGCGTTCTCACGAAACTCTTTCGTGTAAACCTGTTTCGGTAACCTATTCATTGAACACCCTCCTTCTCTAATACTCTATCGAAGGCGTCCATTTTTTCCATCCTACCTCACAAGGAACGCTGTACCCCCATCGCCAAATTCACACGCGCCGTGTTGAAAGCCTGGTTGCGAGAGCCGCAACGCGGTGATGACGAAGTGCTGTTTCCCAGCGCCACGGGTGAACGTCTCAGCGTCCATGGCGTGCAGTACCTGTTGACCAAGCACCGCATGGCGGCATCCAAAGTTTGCCCTTCGTTGACTCAAAAGCGAGTTACCGTTCACCGGTTGAGGCACACCATGGCCATGGACCTTCTACACGCGGGCGTTGATCGTTCTGTGATTGCATTGTGGCTAGGACATGAATCGGTGGAGACCACGCAGATCTATCTCGAAGCGACACTCGCGATGAAGGAACAGGCCCTTGCGAAGACATCCCCGCCGCACGGCAGACCAGGGCGCTATCAGCCGGGAGACCAGCTCCTCGCCTTCCTCAATAGTCTGTAGGGTATAGAAAACTATGTCGGGTGATTGGTTAAGCATGTCTGCGCCGCGACTTATGATTTTCGAATGATCGTGAAAGCGCATCCATATCACTCGACATAGTCAGGAAGGGTAGATAGTGCCTCAGCGAATGCACGCACGACTCCCGGGCGCGGATCTGCGCGGCGAACTTCGCTCTACGGAAGGCCCCCTGCACCGAACTCTTGGCCATGGGGTGGTCGGCGGAACGGGCGGACTTTGCATCACGCCCCATCGCCGGGAAGACAAGTCTCGGGTTGCGATGCGATGCCCAGTGCTTACGCAAGATCTGGAGGGTGGCTTGAGGCAGCGGGACGAGACGATCTTTGGATCCTTTGCCCCGATGGATGTGAAGCATCATGCGGTGGCTATCGATATCGGCGATCTCCAGATGCTGGGCCTCTTGCAAGCGCAGACCGCAGGCATAGACCGTGGCGAGAAAGGCGTAGTTATGCGAGGTGCGTACGCAGCCCAGGAGCCGCCGGACTTCTTCACGGCTAAGCACCGTGGGCAACTGTTGCTCGCGTTGAGCATGGATAAGCTTGAGCGTGTGCCAGTCGCGATGCAGGACATGCTCGAAGAAAAACCGCAGCCCGCTGTAGCAGATCCGCAAGGTCGCGGGTGACC
>JBOIEG010000057.1:0-6345 GCA_050740915.1 Gammaproteobacteria bacterium
CCCATGTCTCCAGCGGCGTGCGTTCAGCCGGCTGCAACTTGATCGCCACGCGGGTGTTCGGCATGAGCGAGACCATAGCAATCACTGGAAAGTCTGTAAAGTTATTTAAGGGACACTACACTAGTGCTATGGTCGAGGGCTGGCCCTGCTCGAGCAGGTGCCCGTGGCAAGCGTAAGCCGCCTCGATGAAAAGCTGCGCCTCTTCGATCAGGTAACGCGCCTTTTCGTGGTTGAATTCTCTATTTTCGTCGGCATGACGACGAAATAGATACTCGGCAAACTTTCCTCCCGCATACTTATCTTGAAACAACCCCGGGTCATACAAGCGCTGGCGAAACTGTTCCACAACGGTATCGGCGTCATCCGCTATGTCCTGATATTGCGTGCGGATAAGCCCCCTGGCTGCCTCCAGCATGGCGCTATAGGCGGCACGGTCGGCTTTCTCGTATAGGCCATCGTCGAAATACAACTGGGCTTCGAAGTAAAACCGCTCGGCCGACTGCAAATCGAAGTCGATGCGGGACACGACTTCACCCGCGCATTCTCCCACGCCGATATCGGCTATCGTAAACTCGCGCGGATCGCGCCAATCGGAGTAGTAGGAACGATCGAGCGCGTACGGAGGCACTTCGGCCAAGGCGTCCACGAGGGCTTTTAACTCTTTTTTGCCAGCACGTTGGATAAAGGATCTAAAGGTTTCACCTTTCTCCCGTTCGGCAAGGTACTTTTCTGTGATCCGGTCGATGAAGTCCGGAATGCGTTTTGACGGCACGGCACCTATGGTGAGCCCATAAGCGCCGGCGTTATTTTCCCACTGACCTCCCAAGACCACCCGAAAGTGCGGCACCGTGGTGCCGCCCACTTTGCGGCTGACGCCATAGAAACCTAAATCGGCCAGGTGATGCTGTCCGCAGGAGTTGAAACAACCGCTGATCTTGATGTGCAGATCCCGAATCGCCTGATCGAACGCCTGTTCCTTTACCGCAAGCCGCTCGCCGAGCTCGGCGGCCAATCCACGGGAGGAGGCGATCCCAAGCTTACAGGTATCGGTGCCCGGGCAGGCGGTGATATCCAGGATGGTGCCGGCGCCAGCCGCCCCCAGCCCGATCGCGGCAAGCTCCTGGTGCAGGGCAGGCAGATCGGCTTCTGGGACCCAACGCAAAACGATGTTCTGTTCTACCGTGGTGCGGATAGTGTCGCCCACGAATTTACGGCCGATGTCTGCCAGACGGCGCATCTGCCAGGATGTGATATCGCCCTGGGGCAGGGTAACGGTGGCGACCGCATAGCCGGTTTGCTTTTGAGAATAGACATTGGTGGCCCGCCAGGCCCCAAACTCGGCGTTCCCTACAGCCCCGTTGAGCTTCGCTCCCAGCTTTAGTGCCTTTTCTTCGTAGGCGAGGAGAGTGTCCAGGTAACTGGTCCAGCGCTTCTCGGGCGGCAGAATGGCCCGCTCGGCCAGGATCAACTCGCGGAACTTCTCAATGCCAAATTTCTCAATCAGGAACTTGATGCGCGCACGACCCCGGTTCCGCTTCTCTCCATAACGGGCAAAGACCCGCGAAATGGCCTGCGCCAAGGAAAGGATTTCTTCCTCGGGAACGAATTCACCGAACAGCTTGGCTGCATACGGCACGGCCCCTAAGCCACCCCCCACGTACATTTCAAATCCCCGTCGCTCGATGCCATCTTGCACCTGAGTTCGCGCAATGAAGCCGAGATCGTGCATGCGTACCAATCCACAGGCCTTATGGGCGCAGCCAGAAAAGGCGATCTTGAACTTTCGTCCAAAGTCCTGGGTGTCGGTGTGTCCCAGCAGAAACTGGGCGCAGGCGTCCGCATAGGGCGTGACATCGAAGGTTTCCTCGTGGCACACGCCTGCGAGCGGGCAAGCGGTCACGTTTCGCACTCCGTTACCGCAGGCTTCCCGGGTGGTGATCCCGACTGCCGCTAAGCGGCGCATTAGGTCGGGCGTGTCATCGATGTGTACGAAGTGCAGTTGTATGTCCTGACGTGTGGTCACATGGCAGATCCCGTCGGAGTATTCCTCGGCGACATCCGCGTGTATGTCCATTTGCTCGGGGCTCAGACCCCCGAACGGGATTTTGATGCGCACCATGCCGGGTGCGTCCCAAAGCGTATCCGGTCCCTTAGTCAACTCTCTAGCGGGAAACTTGAGGGTGCGGGTGGCGACGCCGTCATGGCGTTGGCCATTGTCGTAACGCTGGCCGTACACGCCCCGGCGCAAGCGCGTTTCAGCGAACAGCCTGTCGTCCATCTTGCCGAGGCGTTTTAGTTCGATTTGGTTCTCGAAAATATCGATCTCGCGCTCGAGCTCTGGCGAGATCTGATCAGCGAGCCGTTCTTTCCACGTGGTCACGAGACCTCCTCCATCGAACATAACTTTATATCGATTAGAAATATAGTTCTACTTGTTTATGGCATATTATTTTAGCGAAAGTAACCCAGGCGTGTCCACCCTTGTCAAAGCAAAGATTCGTATAATATGTATTATGTTAAATAATGGACTAGGGTGACACCGCTCGTTCCCACTCGCCGGCGAGATCACTCGCCGCTTCCATCTGCTCGCTGCTCATACGCTCGTTAAGCACCTTAAGACGAGCACTTGATCGGGGATAACCTGCCTCCAACGCGAGCTTATACCATTTGTAGGCTTGCACATCATCTTGCCCGCCACCGCGGCCGGTTTCGTACAAATGGCCAAGATTAAATTGCCCGTGGGCATAGCCCTGGATCGCGGAGCGTTCAAACCACAACCGCGCCTGCTCGAGATCTCGTGCCACACCGGCTCCCCTAAAATAAGCGAGGCCCAAACCGACTTGCGCCTATGGATGCCCTTGTTCGGCCGCCTTGCGGAACCAGTTTACCGCTTGCACGCTGTCTTGCGGCACGCCCATGCCTCCGGCATACATGAAGCCGAGGACCTTCTGCGCGTTTGCATGCCCTTGCGATGCGGCGGCGCGATACCATTTCGCCGCCTCATCGAAATCCCTGGAAACGCAGTGACCGTATTCATACATGCGTGCGAGCTCATTCTGCGCTTGCGGGTTGCCGATCGCAGCCGCATTGCGGAGATCGCGGGTTGCGTCGGCATTGCATCCCGCGTCCGTCTCTAGGCTACAAGCGCATAGGCTCATCAAGCCCACTACTCCTATGGACCAGCATTTGTGCAAACCGCACTTGAGGGTTCTCATAGCCATCGATCACCACGAGCAAAGATTCAGCAAGGCCGCGGCGCTTCACAAGCGTTTGGCTAGATCCACCGGTACCCCGCATTGGCGCTATGTTATACTCCGGCAGCGAGAGGACGGCAACGGGGGTGAGAGGACGACTATGGCGCAAAGCGGTACCACAATAAAGCAGCTAAGAGAGCGCTTAAAACAACTCGAAACACATCTGCATAAAGAAAATCCCGTTCTGCTACAGGTCGTGCAGAGTTTCCGCCAGCTCGACCGAGTGGCCTACCGGCTCGGCTTACTCGATCCCAACGAATCGTTCGCGACCCGTGTCCCCTGGTGGCCTTTGCTCTCTGTGCTTGGGCTATACTCCTCCGGCAAATCGAGCTTTATTAACTACTATCTGGGGCTACGACTGCAATCCACCGGCAATCAAGCCGTGGATGACAAGTTCACGGTTCTGTGTTACAGCACCGATCCCACCCCTCGGGTTCTTCCTGGGCGATCGTTAGATGCGGACCCGCGCTTTCCTTTCTACCAGATCAGCGAAGACATCGAGAAAGTCGCACAAGGCCAAGGACGCCGTGTCGACGCCTATTTGCAGCTGAAGACCTGCGCCAGCGAAAAGCTGCGAGGCAAGATCATCATCGATTCCCCAGGCTTCGATGCCGATGCCCAACGCGACGCCACCTTAAAGCTCACAAACCACATTATCGATCTATCCGATTTAGTGATCGTGATGTTCGATGCGCGGCATCCAGAGCCCCACGCGATGCGGGATACCTTAGACCACCTGGTCACTAACACCATGAACCGGGCGGACTCGAACAAGTTTCTCTACGTGCTCAATCAGATCGACACCTCCGCTCGCGAGGATAACCCGGAAAAAGTGTTCGCCGCCTGGCAACGAGCGCTCGCCAACAAGGGACTGACGGCGGGCCGTTCCTACGCCATCTACAATCCAGATGTTGCGTTGACCATAGAGGACGAAAATCTGCGCCGGCGGTTCGAAGAAAAACGTGATTTTGACTTCGGAGAGATCTACGAACGAATACACCAGGTCGAAGTGGATCGCGCCTACCGCATCATCGGGGTGTTGGAGGAAACGGCAAAAAAAATTCAAAATGAAATGGTGCCCCAACTGCAAGCGCACCGAAAGCTTTGGCGAAAGCGGGTGCTACAGGCCGATCTGATCGTTTTTGGCCTATTGGGCTTGGCGGCTTTCGGATTGAGCTTTTATCTCGGTTACTGGGTGGACGGGCGTTTCAGCCCCCCTTGGCTGCCTTTGCTTCAAGACAAGGTATTTCCTTGGGTGGCATTATCTGGAGTGGTGGGAGCACTAGCCCTTATACACTACCTCATCCAAAAAGCCCTGACACGAGGAGTTCTTAAAACCCTAGAGAAAAGCACAGACGATGAGCGCACGCGCGAGTTTTTGCTCAAAGCCTTTCATAAAAATACCGGGTTCTTACAAGCGTTCTTACCCAGTAGCCCCACTGGTTGGGGAGTCGGGGCCCGCCAGCGGATCAACAAGGTCATCTTGGACACGGGACTTTACGTCCAAAGGCTTAACGACCAGTTTACAGATCCCTCTGGCAAACAACCGGCGCCCACGCACTACGCCGCCACGACCGCGATGGATAATTAGCGATCCTAGGAGCCTGTCGGACTTAGGGAACCGTAGCGAGGCGCGTGGGAAATCGAGGACAGATTTTTGATCATTTGAGGCGAATAAACGAAAATGATCAGAAATATGGACCGATTTCCCACCGCCGCAGCAGGTTCTTCCTAAGTCCGACAGGCTCCTAAGCCAGATTCTTCCGTGGCCTACATCCCGACTTGAAAAAACGGCAATTTGGTTCTTTGCTTTAGAGAGTTCGAACTTCAGGCTCATCGACCATGTACCCCTATTTTTGCTCCGGGATAAGTCTAATTCTGCTAACGTGTTACTCCCTTGCCACCTCGGAACCGATCTATAAAATCGGTAGATTCCGAAGGACGGGTGAGCTTTTCGTCTAAACCACCCGTAGGTGCGCGCCAAGTTGAAGAGATCCCAATCCAGCCAGGGCCTACGGCGGAACAGATCGAAGCCACAAAAGCACGCGCAAACCGAACCCTTGAACAGGCTGAAAAGAGCGCGTCGCCGACAGCGAAGAGGCGGCAAGCGACGATGGCAGCGAGCGGGAAAATGCGGAACGCACAAGCGGCCTTAGACAAGGCAAAAATCATCCAGCCGGAGGATTGGCAACATCTCGCAAACGGCAAGCGGCATCTCAAACAAAGCTATTTCGATCGAGTAAAAGAACACGAAGCGGTGATAGAAAAGGCGAAGAAGGCCCTCCACGGTGTGCACTAATTTCGCTGGATCAAAGCCCTCAGAGCTTGTGAAAAATCGTCAGCGAGCAAAGGCAGGTCGCGTTCCGCCGGAGCGCAGGAGCGTTTCGCCGGGAGCGAAACGGCGCGCACGCCCCGAAGGAGCAAGTCCCAAGGATGGGACGAGCAACCGGAGTGTATTGAAATACATGATGATTCCGAGCACCGCCGGAACGCGAGGTTCCGAGCGCAGTAGATTTTTTCACAAGCTCTGACAATACCCCTGGTTTGGTCACTTGACCCCTCGGGACTCCTCCTTGGGACGTCGTGCAGGAACTCCGTGAAGCATTCCCTCGACACTGAGGTCTTCGTCAACGTCAGGCCAGTGGACGCCATAGCCATCGCCGATGATTTCAAAGCTGTTTCTTTGGGCTGGTGTTGCCTCGCTCAACCGCCACGACCACGCGAGCGGAACACTCACAACACGACCGTCCACAAGGCGGAAAGTGATCAACTCCTCGGTCACCGAAACTTCTTTGACTGCGTTAACCGCGATGCTTACGCCATGCCTCCTGAATCTTTACTAAGTTTGCCTGAATGACAGTTCGAATCTGGTTAAGCTCTCGTGCCCGACTTTGACAGTTCCGCGTACATTTTCGAGTCGCTGCGGTGATGGGGTGACTTATCGATCAAGCGGTTAGGTGTCGGAGAGACGCAGACATGGCGAAAAACGCTACGTACATGGATTAGCGTTTATACCTTGCGAAAGAAGTTGTACATCGTGTTGACGTACATGTATTTGCGCGAAACCCGCCAGAGGCGGGTCGACGGCTCC
>JBOIEG010000058.1:0-2497 GCA_050740915.1 Gammaproteobacteria bacterium
GCCAACCACCGACAAGGTGCGCGAGGTCCCCCTTCTCGTCGTGCCGCCATGGATCAACAAGTACTACGTCCTCGATCTCACACCGGCGAAGAGCTTCATCAAGTTCGCCGTCGATCAGGGATTCACATGTCCGTCGTCGAATGCTTTGAGACAGTTTGCGGCGTGAGCGATCGAAGGCTCGGGGTCATCTGGGTTGGATGTTAAGCGGCTTTCGATTGGTGCTGCAATCGTCGTTTCCGGATGGTGTCGCGTTTGATCCTTTCTCTTTGCAACAGGATGGTTTGGCCGCGTCCGAAGTAGACGTCGGCCGGTGTGAGGTTGGCCAGGCTCTCGTGGTATCGCCGGTGATTGTAGTGCTCGACGAAGCGTCCGATCTGGGCTTCGAGGTCACCCGGCAGATAGTAGTTCTCGAGCAGGATGCGGTTCTTGAGCGTCTGATGCCAGCGCTCGATCTTGCCTTGGGTTTGCGGGTGATGGGGCGCGCCGCGCACATGCCTCATGCCGTTGTCGTCGAGCCATTCGGCGAGATCGGCAGAGACGTAACTCGAACCGTTGTCGCTCAAGAGGCGCGGTTTGTGGATGACGCGGGCTTGGTCGCAGCCTGACGCCGCGAGTGCCAGCTGCAAGGTGTCGGTCACGTCTTCGGCCTTCATGGTGGTGCACAGCTTCCAAGCGATAATGTAGCGTGAGAAGTCGTCGAGAATGGTCGAGAGATAGAACCAGCCCCAGCCGATGACCTTCAGGTACGTGAAGTCGGTCTGCCAGAGCTGATTGATTGCGGTGGTCTTGTCCTTGAACTCATCCGCCGCCTTGATGACGATGAAGGCGGGGCTGGTGATGAGGTCATGCGCCTTGAGCAGGCGATAGACGGAGGCTTCCGATACGAAGTAATTCTGCGTATCGGTGAAGCGTGCGGCCAGCTCGCGTGGTGACAGCTCGGGTTCGTCAAGCGCCATGCCGACAATGCGCCGACGCACGTCATCTGGAATGCGGTTCCAGACGCGCGATGGCTTTGACGGCTTGTCTTCTAGCGCTTCGACGCCGCCGGTTTGATAGCGTTCGACCCAGCGATAGAATGAGCCCGGCAGAAGGCCGAGCTTCTCCAGCGTGCGCCGCACAGGCAGATGCGATTGCTCGACGAGGCGTAAAATCTCGAGCTTTTCAGAAGCGGGATATCTCATGCCTCGTCGCCCCCATCCCCGGTCATGCTTTTTTTAAGAAGGCGGAGTTCGAGGGCTTGCTCGGCGACAACTTCTTTCAGCTCGAGGGCTTGGCGCCTGAGATCCTTCACTTCGCTGGTGGTCGCCGACCGCGCCGTGTCGCCGGCTAGACGGCGCTTGCCGGCTTCCAGAAATTCCTTCGACCAGCTGTAGTAGAGGCTCTCCGCGATGCCTTCGCGCCGGCAGAGTTCGGCGATGGAGACCTCGCCGCGCAGGCCGTCGAGGACGATGCGGATCTTCTCTTCAGCGGAATACTGCTTGCGGGTAGCTCGGCGAATGTCTCTGACGAGGCGCTCGGACGGGGTCTCTGGCGGGCTGGATTTCTGTCTCATGCTCCACTCCTCAGGTGGTCACGATGAGCCCGAAATCCTCCGCTCCTCAAGCCGCTAGTTTAGTCTCACAGGTGTTGATGTCGGACACCAAACTCGCTCACTAGAATCAGAGTGCGCCCGAATCAGGAGATTGTACGACCATTTAGGCCGCGGCGCTTCCCGCCTGAAACCATTTATCGGATGCATCGGACATGCATAGCTTCGGTGAGCAAACCTGCGTTCAACGGACCTGCGGGTGGCGATTGACGGAAATCAAGGCGGGAACGTCCGTTAGCGCGCTTGATATTTCTTTGCCCGCCGCATTGTGCGGAAGAAGGAGTATGGAAACATGAGTAGCCAAAGCACCATCCATCCGTATCTGGATTGGGCCAAGGAACGGCTGGACGAGATCGATGCCACGCTGGCCCGTTGGAGAAGCAATGGACCGCTTTTGAGGCGGCCGTGCCGGCCTTTCTCGAGGCGACCGGCCAGCAGGTCAAGGAGGTGGAGGCTGCCTTTCGGGCGCGCGCTGAAGCGCAACGAAAAGCTTGGCACGAAGCCATCGATAAGCTGCACAAGAGCGCCAAGAGCTTCGCCGACAACCGCCGCGACGAAATCGAGGCGGCCGTGAAGCACATGAAAGTCGAGGCCGACGCGGCAAAAGCCAGGCTCGATAAGCTCGACAAGGCTGGCGGCGAGTCTTGGGCAGCAATGAAATCGGCACTGACGGAGACGCGGGCCGCCTTGGATAAGGCCCAACAGGCTGTTCACGAGTCCATTAAACGCGTCGCGTGACCAACGTCGCGGATCTGGACCAGGGACGGCGCGTCTTTGGTCCCCCATTCATCAACGACCTGCATCCGGCCTCTTCAACAGGAAGTGTTTTTTTGGCGACCACCGGCGCGCTTCCTCCCGTCGGGTAGTCGCGCCATTTCGCCAAATTCATCCCCACACGCCGCTATGAGT
>JBOIEG010000059.1:0-1555 GCA_050740915.1 Gammaproteobacteria bacterium
GGTTCGCGGCGAAGTACGCCGACGACTTCCTCGACTCCATGGTGAACCGGCAGGAGACATCCGCCGTCACGGCGAAGATGCTTGACGACATGGTCGGCCAGTTCCGGAAGCTCGGCATCCCGCTACCAGAGGTCACGCCGCAATTCATCGGCGAGTGGTCCGGCAAGCTCTCCTCGTACTACAGCGGTGTGGCGATGAGCTTCCGCCCGGCGCTCGCCATCCGGGACTCGATCCAGGCGATGATGATGGCGCCGAAGGTCGGCTTCACGCAGACGTTCCGTGCCCTCAAGGACGTCTACGGGAAGGGCCTCGACGATGCGTGGTGGGCGCGGGCGGCCCAAGATCTCGGCATGCCGGAAGGTATCAACATGCCGATCTTCGCCGACGCGCCGGATGTCTTCATCAAGACGCCGATCGGCCGGACAGTCAAGAATCTCCAGGACGCCGGCAACCTCCCCCGTCGATGGGTCGACAAGCAGAACCGCTTCTCTGTGTACCGCGGCGGCGAGCGCTCGGTACTCGAGGAGGCGCCGAAGCTCCTCAACAAACAGATCACCTGGGAGGAGTTCATGTGGAACACCGGCCTCAAGGGGTCCTACAAGACCGACCAGGACAAGATCCATAGCATGCTCATGGGGCGGGAGATACCAGACGTCGAGGGCGCCGCGCGAGAGTACGGCAAGACGCTCAGCAAGGACGTCAACTTCGTCTACGACAGCGCCAACGCGCCGTTGATGTTCAAAGGCACCGTCGGCAAGATGTTCGGCCAGTTTGGCATGTGGCCCGTCGGCTGGACCGAGTACATGTGGCAGAACGTCTCGACGCCGGATTGGGGCTACCGCACGAAGTTCATGGCGGACTTCGCCAAGATTTGGGGCGCGTCCCTCGCCCTCGGGCATGCAACGGGGATCGACACCAGCTCGTGGGCGATGGGAAATCCCCTCACCTTCCAGGGGGGTCCGTGGTTCCAGACCATGCGGGACCTCGCCACGCTGGCCAGCACGAACAACGAGTTCGAGACGCGCAAGGCGCGGGCGGGAGTCGGCCGGATGATCAACCACATGGGCACGCCGTTCGCCGGCGCCCTCAACCCCCTGGGCGGCCTCACGACCGACCTTATCCAGGCCCGCAACGCCGCGAATCCGATAGAGGCGGCGGTTCTCGCGCTCGGGTTCAACCTCCAGACCCCGACACCGGCTACAAGGCGTTGATTCGCTGTTGACAATCGACCCCATATATAGTATCGTGGAGAGGTGAATACAAAAGAAGGGCTCCGGCGCAAGCAACGCCGAGAGGAAGAGCGCCAACGGAGGATGCGGCACACCATGAACAACCCACCGACCGACGGAATGATTTTGACGCGGTACAAGGTCCAGGTTCTCACCGCGGCGTTGCACAGCTTCACCATCGTCGCCGCGAGTCCGCAGGAGGCTTATCAGAAAGTCTCGACCGGACAGGGCGGCGCGGAGGCCGGACGAGAGGGACCGACGCCGATTGCCTTGAACGTGCAGCCACAGGCTCTCGTGGATGAGAAGCCGCTCACGCTCCAGGGCGC
>JBOIEG010000060.1:0-2219 GCA_050740915.1 Gammaproteobacteria bacterium
AAGCCCTGGATGCTTCGTCTGTCATGAGGGATACCGTTGCTTCAGTTGTGTTCCCGCTATTTTACCAGCTCCCTTCTCATCATTCCCCTGTCCCAGGAGGTTTTTTCACAGCCTCTCAGACGATACATTACCGCGTAAATAGGCAGAGCGGCATGACAACCACGCAGACAGACGCGGCCAGGAGCCAGCCAGGCATACCACCGACTCACTTGACACCTGAGCAGTTCTTGGCCGTCGTGAGGAGGCACGGCTCCGCACGACCCGGTGGGTGCAAGCCGAGAGGTGCGCTGGTCCTGGACCCGAGCAGCGAGGCTCAGCTCGCACGCGGTGTGGGTCGTGACGTAGTGCCCCAATCTGCGCAGTGCCGGTCGACCTCATCGCCACAATTGGCTAGCATGTCGCCCCATCGAGCTCGATCGTGCTCGAACTGACGGGATCCTCATTTTGAGCTCACCAACCTTCAAGCCAATGCAGCCACCCGCCAGCCTCGTGACTTCTCTTCCTGGCATTGCCGCGCGTATCGAGCGGCTACCACTCTCAGGTTTTCATCACCGCTTCGTTGCGCTGCTCGCCCTCGGTGGTTGGTTCGATTTTTACGACATCTTCATGATGGCATATTTGGGCGCCGCACTGCAGACGGCTGGCTTTCTCAGTTTACAGGAGTTCAGCTATGTCATCGCGGCGGGTTTTCTCGGCATGTTCATCGGGACGGTGAGCTTCGGACTGGCCAGCGATCGTTGGGGGCGCAAAAGCGCGTTCCTATGCATGTTACTCATCTATTCCGTATTCACTTTGCTTGGGGCTTTCGCGACTAATCCGACAATGCTGATCGCCGCGCGCGCCTTGGCCGGGATCGGCATCGGCGCGGAGCTTGTGGTGATCGATACCTATGTCACGGAAATGGTGCCGGGCCGTGTGCGCGGCCGTTACGTGGCGATCACCCAAGTCATTGGCTTCACGGCCATCCCGGTCGTCGCACTGCTATCGCAATTGCTAGTACCAACGCACTGGCTACTGGAGGGCTGGCGTTGGGTCATGATCATCGGTGCTGGCGGCGCACTCTTTGTGTGGTATTTGCGGCTTAGACTTCCAGAGTCCCCGCGCTGGTTGGAGATTGTCGGTCGGCATAGCGAAGCCGATGCGCTCATGGAGCGTATCGAGGCCACTGTCGCCCAGGAAATCGGACGAGAATTACCACCGCCAACGCCGGTCGCCGAGACGCGTCGCGAACGGCTACCCCTGCGCGACCTTTGGTCACCCGCTTACCGCGGCCGGACGCTCATGCTGATGGTCTTTCACCTATTACAGACGATCGGAATCTATGGATTCGCGAACTGGGCTCCTACCTTCTTGCTTGCCGGCGGTCAGACACTATCGCAAAGCCTGCACTATGGCACACTGATCGCGCTGGTCAGCCCAATCGGGCCGCTTATCGCTGTGCTGACCACAGAACGTATCGAGCGCAAACACGCCATCGTTGGCCTTTCGACGCTGATGGCCGTGAGCGGGTTGGCGTTTCCCTTCGCCGGCACCGCCATGCTCATCGTCTTGACCGGCGCCCTGCTTACGATCTTCAGCTATTGGTTCTCAGCGGTCTTGCACGCCTACCAAGCGGAACTGTTCCCGACCCGCGCCCGCGCGACCGGGGTTGGATTCACCTATAGCTGGAGCCGGCTGAGCGCGATGTTCTCGACCTTGATTATCGGCGCGCTGTTGTCCAAAGGCGTACTGGCCGTCTTCATCTTCATGGCGGCGGCGATGCTGGGCGTCGCCTTGCTCGTTGGCGTCTTTGGCCCACGAACGAACGCTATCGTCCTCGAGGAATTGTCCCGTTGACGATGCCGTGCGCAGGGGTAGTACACCAACCGATGAGGCGAGCTAACTGGGAGGGAGGCGAGCCATGTTATTTGGCATCGGAATTGTTCCGTGTGCGATGATCGCTTGGGGCTTCGCGGAGTTTTTGGGCGAGAGGCTAGCGCGCCGCTCAAGATGGCCTCATCGATGTCCACCTATAGTAGTTCCGCAGATGGTGTATCCGGTGCAGATGGGACAAACCAAGAGGATAGCTGCACCGCGGCTCTTTTACAGAGACGCCCTAGGAGCCTGTCGGACTTAGGTTGAACACCAAAGCCATAACGTGCGTGTTGAACGCCAAAATCGAGGTTCGGGTGGTCATCAAGGCGATCGACTCCGTGAGTTGATGATGGACAGACTCTTCT
>JBOIEG010000061.1:0-1946 GCA_050740915.1 Gammaproteobacteria bacterium
TACCCGATCGGCTCGTGGAACCTTTGCGCCTGCAGCTCGACAAGGTGAAGGCGGTTCATGAGCAAGATCTCGCGCAAGGCTTCGGCACCGTCTATCTCCCTTACGCCCTGGAGCGGAAATACCCCAATGCCAACCGCGAATGGGCCTGACAGCACGTCTTCCCGGCCTCCAAGCGCTCCATCGACCCACGAAGCGGTGTCGAGCGCCGGCATCACCTCGATCCCACCGTGCTGCAGCGCGCGGTCAAACAGGCAGTGCGCGCCGCCGGGCTTACCAAGCCCGGAAGCTGTCACAGCTTCCGCCATTCCTTCGCCACCCACCTGTTCGAGGGCGGCTACGACATCCGAACCGTGCAAGAGTTGCTCGGCCACAAAGACGTGAGCACGACCCTGATTTACACTCATGTGCTGAATCGCGGCGGCAAGGGCGTGCGCAGCCCCCTAGATGTACCGCACGGTACTTCCGCCTAAGACCGCCCCGTGCGCTTGCGCAGGCGCTGGATCGCCTGCAATTTGGGCGGCGGCCTCGGCCCACTCTGCTAGGTCTTTGGCGTAGTCGATCTTCGCGCTGCGATCGGATCCTCATGTATTTCACTATACACTCCGGTTGCTCGTCTCATCCTTGAGACTCGCGCCCCTGCGGGGCTTGCACGCCGTTTCGTTCCCGACGAAACGGTCCTGCGCTCCGGCGAAACGCGACCTGCCTTTGCTCGCTGACGATTTTTTCACAAGCTCTGAGGGCTATCATTCGCCAGGCAAACCTAACGGGCGATGAGTTTACCAAGCTCCTGTAGCTGCATAGCCCAGTGGCGGTGGATCTGGCTACCCTGGGGCGACCGGCGCGCCTGCTCACGTTTGGTTGATCGGGTAAAGCAGAGTGTCTATACTCGCATTTTCGCTGCAATGCGGTATCGGATGAGAGACCCTACAATGGGTGGCGCAGCGGATCCCAGGTTTCAGCAACGGGGGCTGTCAGATAAAAATAGCCGTGGACAGGCGCTGCCGGGCCATAAGAAAACGGCTTATACGATAATTGCCGCGCAAGCCCTGGTTACCGTTGTACTTGCGTTGCTATTGCTGGGGATAAGCGGAGGGCGGTCGGCCTATTCGGCACTGGTGGGAGGGCTGGTCAGCGTATTCTCGAACTTTTATCTAGCGGCGAAACTGTTTCGTTTCGAGCGCGGTGCGGCGCCCGCCAGCATAGTGCGGGCGTTTTATATCGGGGAAGCCGTCAAGATCTTGATCACGGCGGTCTCGTTTGTTGTTGTTTTTACCGTGCTGGACACGGAAGCACTGTATGTGCTGCTGACTTATGGGGCGACATTACTGGTTTACTGGTTCGCACTGATTGCGACGCCATCGAAATAGCAAAAGATGACTGCCGAGAAGCATGAAGGTCCCGCCAACGCGACCGAATACATCGTCCACCACCTGACCAACCTTAAGACCGGGGAGGGGTTTTGGACCTTTCATATCGACACCCTGTTCTTCTCCATCGCCCTGGGCCTTTTTTTCGCGGTTCTTTTTCGTTATGTCGCGAAGCGCGCGACTTCTGGCGTTCCCGGCCGCCTGCAAAACTTCATCGAGATCTTGGTCGGGTTCGTCGATCAACAGGTTAAAGATTCCTTCCACGGCAAGAGCAGGCTCATCGCCCCACTTGCGCTCACCATCTTCGTGTGGGTGTTTTCGATGAATTTTATGGACCTGCTGCCGGTGGACTTACTGCCCTGGATGGCGGGTGGGCTAGGAGTGCACTATCTCAAAGTGGTGCCGAGCACCGATCTGAACGCCACCTTTGCGATGTCCCTTACCGTGTTTGCCTTGATCATCTTTTTTAGCCTCAAGGTGAAGGGGCCGGCGATGTTCGCCAAGGAGCTGATGCTTCAGCCCTTCGGCATATGGTTCTTGCCGTTTAACCTGCTGCTGAAGGTGGTGGAAGAGATCGCA
>JBOIEG010000062.1:0-1082 GCA_050740915.1 Gammaproteobacteria bacterium
GAGCATCGTGGGTTGCCCGGAAAATACGGTGAAAACGCGGATGTTCCATGCTCGCCGACGGCTGGCTCAGCTCTTATCGCATCTCGAGTTGGAAGGCGCACGCGCGTACGCGTCGTGAGAGCGGGACGGATCGATCCAAATGACACATTTCGCCGCGGATTTCTTAGCCTGACAGTACAAGGCGGGTACATTAGCCAACACTCCCAAGTGTACGTCAGCGAGTTGTTTCGGAGTGATTGAACCTTTCGTGTCGAACAAGGTGATAACGTCACGAAGAACGAGAACGGCAGTAGCAACCCAGGTTGCATTGCACTCGCTCTTCACCCAATCCGAAGCGATGAGATTGCCTCGGACATTACCAACTTTATTTGAGTGAATATTAGGAGTAAGCAACACCATGTCATTCCATCTCGCGCAGATCGCCCGACACAACCCGGCGCTCATCCGATGAACACCACCGAGCACCACGAGACCAAACACCGCAGGCCGCCCACGACCTCGACGAAGGAGGGCACCTTCGAGCTGGAGCTGACGCCTTCAGAAAAGCATAAAGCATAAAGCATAAAGCATAAAGCAAGAGAGCATAAAAGAACATAAAAGGGACGCCAAGGCCTGGTCCCGTCCAGCCCGATACCACTGACTATCACATCACTGGTCGAACACAGGATCTCCCAGGTTCCTGGGGGATCCGTCCTCTACCTTTGCCCCGCTCTCCGAGCCCGGCCGGGCCAACGCCCCCTCACCTTAACCGTCGCGTTAGTGCTCCCCCCAGGTCACCCAACTGAAGGCCCCAGCGTTCAAATCAATTTCGAGACCCCATCACGCGGCTTCGGTAGCGGCTGCCTACGCTTCACGAGGCGTGTTACCACACCCCATGCAAGGCTCGCTTCCGGTGGGTGGTTAGCCCTTGCCGGGAGGGAGTCGAACCCTCTGGACCCCGACGAGAAGTTTCAATCTAGTGTAGTGTCCCTTAAATAACTTTACAGACTTTCCAGTGATTGCTATGGTCTCGCTCATGCCGACCACCCGCGTGGCGATCAAGTTGCAGCCGGCTGAACGCACGCCGCTAGAGACATGGGGAT
>JBOIEG010000063.1:0-8209 GCA_050740915.1 Gammaproteobacteria bacterium
TTCAAATAAAGCCCTGGATGCTTCGTCTGCCATGAGGGATACCGTTGCTTCAGTTGTGTTCCCGCTATTTTACCAGCTCCCTTCTCATCATTCCCCTGTCCCAGGAGGTTTTTTCACAGCCTCTCACGGCAGCGCACAAGCTCGCACTGACAATCGGTACACGTCGCAAGATGCGCCTCCACCGCCGCGATCTCTTGGTCGGTGAGCGTGCCGTTCACGTACCAGGGCAGCAGCGCCCATACCTCGCTGTGGAGGTTGATATAACGATTATCGATTTCCGCTCGCATCATCGTGCCTCTTTCTGTTCCGCCACGCGCGCAATGGGTCGTAGATCATCGTCCTCGGGTAGCGACCCCGTGGCGGATCTCGGCCCGTCGTGTTGGCCAGCGGATTTATCGGGTAAACCCCTATCGTGGCTGTCATGAGGTTCTCCTTCTTCTGCATGATTAATTCAAACGGGCGCGCGTTCAGCCGTCATGTCTGCGCGCTTTGTGATATACAAGGGTCGCGAACAAGCGTCCGCTCCTGTTCGTCACGATATCCATCATCCGGATATAGCCCGAGAATCACGCCTCGGTATTGAGCGCGCGGATTCTGCCTTGGTTGCCAGGGTGCACAGCGAATAGAAACGCAGGAAGCTGGAGCTCATCGCTCGAGTGGGCCAATGCCAGCGGTGGAGATCCGCGCTCAGAACATTTTGAATGACGTCCAAACCCAATTCGTCAGCTAACGCGTACACGTCGTCGATACCGGTGATCCAAGGTGCGCCTAAGCGGGCGAAATGCTCGACAAGCGCGGATAGGCCCGCATCGCCCGTGCGCTTGTCGATCACTTTTGTCGACAGATAATCAAACGACAAGGTCGCAGATCGGATCTGCTCGCGAATAGTCACCATGACGTGTTTCATATCGCTGCGCGTCAAGTACATCGTGTTGCCTTCCCAAATAAAATGCGTGGGCAGATCGAAGTCGAACCCGTTCTCCGCGAGCAAGGCAATCCAGTCGTCGGTGATGTAATTGGCCGCAATGAGGGTGAGTGCCGCCTGGATGCCATGCTCCGCAAAGCGCGCTCTTTTTAGGGCCAAGGTCGCCTTGTCGTCGAGCTCAAAATAGGCAACCCCGGTGGCTTGCTTGCGGAACGCTCGAGTGTCCAGACCGGCGCCCAAGATCACGACCTATCGGCAGCCGCGCGCGATTCTCTCTTCCAGTGCATCGTCGAGATACCGGGTTCTAAGCTTCACGGCGTCTTGCGCCGCTTGCCGGGTCGCGTCATTGAGAAACAGCTCGACGATCGAGTCGCGGTACAGAGGATCCGGCGCCGCGTTCTCTTCGGCCCGATACTCGGCCACGATAAAAGCCGTTCCAGTTACGTTCTTGATCTCTGCCATGGTGCCTCCTCGCTGTTTGTCAGACCGGCTCGTCTAAAACGACACGCAGTCGATAGTGTCGGTACGCAAGACGGATTGTTGCTCAAACTTCTCTTTATAAGCCTCCCGAATCGCATCGATTTCCTCGCTGGCGCCAGCCGCATCGAGCGGATAGAGCAGAATCACGAGCCGGGCGCCTTCCCGGATGATCCGGCCCGACGGATCCTTGAATTGGCCGAGCCCGGATAGTACGGTTAAACCATCGGGGAACAGCGGGGTTGCCGTGTCGCGGAGGAACCGTCGAAATTGGAGCGCTGAGATCGTGGAGCCATCCGATTTGGACAATCCGAAGAAGAGCTCCGTGCGGGCGAAGGGCTCGCCGGAGAGTGGGGCTGAGCACACCGCTTGAGCGTCACGGTAGGCCAACGCGACCGCGGGCGAGTCGGATATCGTGGGCTTAGATTGATCGGCGTAAGCGCTCCCATAAGTCAGCGATAGTCCTAACAGCAGGCTGATAAACAAGGTATTGCTGGTGCGGCGAATTGTCATGCTATGTCTCCTGTGGCTTTGCATTGATCCAGGCCCCGGTAGCCCGGTACGTGATTAGTTTTAAGAGGCTTATCCAAGGAATGTCGTTGGACAGTTCAGCTCTTTGTACGGTTATCTCGTTGAACTAACCCAAAGGTTCAAACCACGACCTAAGGGATTTCTCTGGAGTTGCGAGCGGCCTCGGCGATGGCGGGTGCGATGGTTTCTCACAAGACGCAGCTTGCAGGCTCGGGTGTCGTTGGGTTGTCCACGGCTTCAGCAGGCATTGCCTATCTCACGCAGATCCGGCTCAAGCTGTTCGGCCTCGGCATTCGTAAGCTCGCATCTGAGGCGAGCGGTGAGCGGCGCGTGGGAGTCGAGATCCAAGGTCATCGAAAGCAATCGCACATAAACCACCAAGGCACCGATTTAATCATCCATCGCTACCATCTCGGGATACCGCCTTGTGGCATACAGGCGGTTTAAAACGCCCATCACACAGGATAGGCCACGTTCCTCCGCTAGCCGCCTGATGGCGATATGTAGCCTCAGCGTATTTCCAAGGAACACAGCCTTTATCAGACAGTTCTCCCATGCATACAGCGGCATGTGCCGCGCTCCGCTGCGCCACCGTTTCACCGTCGTCTCAGACACCCCTACCAGAATGCTAAGACCTTTAGCTGTTAGCCCAGTGGCCTCCATCAGTCGCTTTATCTCATCCGTTGTCATTTGTCACTAGTGTAGTGTCCCTTGAATAACTTTACAGACTTTCCAGTGATTGCTATGGTCTCGCTCATGCCGAACACCAGCGTGGCGATCAAGTTGCAGCCGGCTGAACGCACGCCGCTGGAGACATGGGGATCTGCACACGGAACTCCGCAACAGGTGGCGCTGCGCTGCCGGATTATCTTGGGCGCCCTGGCGGGTCAGAACAATGTGTCGATCGCCGAAGAACTCGGCGTAAGCCGGCCCACCGTGCAACTGTGGCGCATGCGGGTCCGCGAGCAGGGCATCGAGGAGGTCTGGGAGATCGCCCCGGCGCGGCAGCTCCGTGAGCGTGCCGGATTTAAAAGAGGCGATCGAGGAAGTTAGGCAAGCCTGGAACCAAAATCCCAAGTCCTTCATCTGGACGGCCCCCGTCGAGGACATCATCAAGAAGATCGAGCGGGCGCGGGTCAAGATGGAGCAGATCAAGCCCAGATCCACCCTGTCCCGAGGGAAAAAAGAAGGCGGCTTAACTGTAAAGTTATTTAAGGGACACTACACTATACATGCCCTTTGGGGCAGCCGGCCGTTCTCAAGAAGGTGTATGCCCTTCTCGGGTCAGGCGCGCTTGTCGAAATTCCGCGGCACGTTTAAAGCTCACCAGCCGTCGTATTAGAGCGTTGTATTGCGAATGAGCGGCTTTTCCGTGCTGCTCGCACAGCAGACGATACAGCAGGAGCTCTGGGTGCTCGGGCAACTCGGCGTTCTCCGGCAACCGAAACCCCACCCGGCGGTATGCGAACCTATCAAAGCCCCAATTGCTTTCGATAAGCTCACACAGGGTTTCCGCGAGTTCTGGATGGCGGGGAACCGGTGCCAGTTTGCCCGTTCTTGGGTTAGCGTATATGTCATGTTTTTTGCCGTGTCGCTTTAGATAACAACCTGCATCCACGAGCTCGCGGATGAAGTTGCCTCGCTTCACGCAAGATCTACCGTAATGTCTTTCGTTTGCGAGCCTGGATGTTGCTTAGCCAATTTCTCCGCTAGCAGCAGGCTGTACGCCTCCCTAATATTTTGCTCCAGTTCCTCTAGGGTCTCTCCCTGGCTAAAGACGCCTGGTACCTCTTTTAGGTTGCCGACATACCAGTTGTCATCGATCCAATACTCAAGTGTAAGTTGCCTTTCCATTCGATACCTCCGAGCTGGGAACGAAGCCGCCTAACACCTTAGTATCCAGCGACCTCATCCGCAACAACGTCAAAATGCCTCACTCCCAATTGCGATCTGTTGGCGGCTTGCGAGAACCGCTCTGATCACCTCGTCGTCTCCCGCTAGCGTGCCCTTCTCGGGCCAGGCGCGCTTGTCGAAATTCCGCGGCACGTTCAAAGCTCACCAGTCGTCGTATTAGAGCGTTGTATTGCGAATGAGCGGCTTTCCCGTACTGCGCGCACAGCAGACGATACAGCAGCAGCTCTGGGTGCTCGGGTAACTCGGCGTTCTCCGGCAACCGAAACCCGAGCCGGCACAGCCTGGGCGAACCGATTGCGACAAGCAAGGCCTCCGCGGAACCCTCGCCGCGAGCTAATTCGGCGATACCGGGGTAGATGAGATCCGCGCCGGGAAGCTCTTTTGCCCAATCATCCATTCGATATGCCCTTTGGGGTGCTTTGCCGCGATCTCGGCAAGGCGGCTCGTAGCCTCGCCGATAGAGTATCGGGGTCGATAGCGGGATATCGAGTCAAGCTCGCTTGGATTTGCCGATAGAGATCCAGCAACATATCCGGTTTAATCAACTGCCGGGCCAACATCGATTGCACATCTGCAATATCTTGCTTGTGACCGCGCTCGATCTTCGCCAAGGCTTGGCCGTAGAAGTCATAATGGCGAAATTCTATCGGGCCAGAGAACCGGCTACGCTCCTGCCATCCGGGGAGGGCCGGAACAAAATCATCCGGCGCCGCCCTCTCGATATTGGTATCGAGCAATTTCTTTGCTCATCGCTTTGCTCATTTTGAGCAAAGCGCAAAGGCGGGTTTAGAAGCCTAGCGTGAATTTCCTTTTGGGGTTCAAGGGCCCTGAGATCCCGGGAACACTAGGCAGGTCCCCACTACCGTCGCCTACGACCAGCTGCGCCTTCATCCCTTTTTCCATGTGCTGGGCGATGTCACAGTGCACGAGGTAGGTGTTATCCTCGGCCGGCACGATGAAGGTCCCGGTCTTCTCACCGGATCCATTGATCTCCATATGAAACATGCCCAACGAATAAATGAACCTGGGCAGACCATGCACCATCCATTGGTGGCGGATGTCATCTTCGTTGATAAACCGCACGGTGAGCCGCGTGCAGGGCTTGACCTTCCATTCGTGGGTATCGAAGCCAAAAGCGGTGCCGTTGTATTCGTTAGCGTATTTTCGTCCGGCCTTAACGGTGATCTGTACATCCTCGCTGACCGCCGGACAACCGGGCGGCAACCGATCCGTGTTCTCATTCATCACCATGCCCTGCATGTCCATCACACCGCAAACACCTTCCGGCATCTGGTGTTGCTTCATCGCGGCGCCGCACTGTCCTTCGGCGCATTTTCCTTCGGGCATTTTTTCGCTTTTCATCGCCGTGCTGCACTTGCCCTCGGCACATTTGCCTTCGGCCAGCTTCCCTCCATCCGGTGCCACCGACTCAGTCGCGGCATCGGTCTGCGGTGCTTGAGCGAGCAGGTACCCTTGAGTTAACTCGATGAGGGAAAACGGATCCTCAGCGGCATTGGCATTGGCGCTAAACGCCGTGGCCACCATGGAAGCTAAGGGGATCAGCGGCTTGTACATTGTTTACTCTCCAAAACCCTAGGTCTTACCCCATTGAAGCGCCAGGCAATAACGTTCGCTGCCGGAGATTTCGCTTGCGAGGTTTGTCAAGCATACCATTGGAGCGTGCCTTAAGGTAAGTGTGTGGACAGGCTCCTAGCCGGCGAGCAATGGCAAGCGGTGCATACCAGATTAATAACGAGATGATACCGAAGCTCTCCAAGCCTAGGATGTAATACGACGGATTTACGGAACTTCCACGAACGGCTTTTATCGAGTAGCTAAAAGAGCTTGGTTTTGCATCCGATGGTCTGCTGGTTACAGGGGCATCGTGCCGCATTTTTTCTAGAAAAGCCAAAATGAGATTTCGGTTTCTCTCTATTTCAATCCCTTGCGTGGGGAACAAGGCGGAAGGTCCCTATGGCGCAAGGCACCTCGAATTTGTCGAGGTAGGGGGCTATATACTTGGTAGTTTAGATTGCCTTTAGCAAGGTCCAACGAAGAAGGGATATCCTTGAGCACTGAACTCGATCCAATCATTGGAAACTGGTACCAACACGCGGACGACGACCAGAAATTTACCGTGCTTGACCTCGACCAAGAGGAAGAAGTCGTCGAGATCCAATATTTTGACGGCGATCTCGATCAGATCGATCTGGAGGAATGGTATCAACTGGACGTGGAACCGGTAGGCGCACCAGAAGACTGGACCGGCGCCATAAACGTGGCAGAGGAGGACGTAGAGGATAGCGGTTGGCCTACTGGATCAAAGAGTCGATCCGGATTTCGAGAAATATCCGTAGACGAATGGGATAAAAGCCTGGATGACTTGGACGAGGGGTATGCAGACGAAAAACCGTGGGAAGAAGACTGATCCACCGCTAAGCTGAGAACTTGTGAAAAAATCGTCGCGAGCGAAGGAAAGTCGCGTTCCGCCGGAGCGCAGGAGCGTTTCGCCGGGAGCGAAACGGCGCGTAAACCCCGGAGGGGCGAGTCTCAAGGAGGAGACGAGCAACCGGAGTGTATAGTGAAATACATGAGGATCCCGAGCACCGCCGGAACGCGAGGTTCCGAGCGCAGTAGATTTTTTCACAAGATCTGATCTCTGCACTCCCTACACTTCGTTAGCATAGACCCGCTTAAATGCACCTTCGCAGGCTCCGTACCCTTAGCCCGACCGATGCCGCTTGGGGCGGTTTGTCCTTGCGCTCTTGTTTTCATCGCCGTTCCCATCGCGCATCTAAATTCGTTTCTCCTTCGTATATAATGCAAGCCCACGAAAAAGCGCGGGAAGGAGGACCTCTCCTACATAAACGCTCATGCTAGATCGAGTCAAGGTAGGTCCCATGAGCATTACTTCCATCCACAAAGGAGGACGCTATGCAACCCAAGATTTTATTCAACAAGCTGGCTAGTGTGGCCATGGGCCTCGGGCTCGCTCTATCCTGCGGCACTATAACCCAGGCAGCGAGCCACCGGGAGGCGCCCCTGATCGCTTTAGACCCCGCAGCCGACATCACCGATGTTTATGCCTTCCGTAGCTGGGAGGATGATTCCAAGGTCTTGTTTGTCATGAACGTGATCCCGGCCCAGGAACCCAGCTCGGGGCCCAACTATTTCTTCTTCGATGACAAGGTGGCCTATGATTTCAACCTCGATATCGACCAGGATGGGGTGGCCGAAGACATCATCTACCGGGTCCAGTTTAAGACCCAGATCCGCCCGCCTTTCAACGATCTGCCCGTCTCCTACGCGGGGGTCGATCCGGTACCCGGCTTGCCACCCGCGATCACGGATCTCGATGGTGACGGTGCGACAGGTCTTGGGCTGCGACAGACTTATACGGTCACCGAGATCCAGGGGAAAAGGCGCACCGTGCTGGCAAAAGGCTTGTTCGCGGTTCCCTCCAATGTCGGACCCCGGACCATGCCGGACTACGAGGGGCTGGCTGATAAAGGGATTTTTTCTTTGACCAACGGCGGCCGCGTGTTTGCCGGGCAGCGCGACGAGACCTTCTATATCGACCTCGGCGCGACCTTCGACACGCTGAACTTCCGCGCCGCGGCGCCGATATTGACGGACCCACAAGACGCCAACGACGGGCGCAACCCCTTCGGTAACGATATGTTCTCGGGCTTCAATGTCAACACCATCGCGATCGAGATCCCGATCTCGGAGCTCAGCCCGGTGATCGGGATGTATGCTTCGACGAGCCGCGGACGGCAGGTCGCGCGCATGGGAAACCCCTTGGTCAATGAATTGATCATCGGCACCGGCACCAAGGATCGTTGGAATGCAGAGGATCCGAAACGTGAAAAACAATTCCTGGATTTTTATCTCAATCCAAGACTGGTTGCGGTCATCAACCTAGCCTTCGGCACCGTTTTCTCGACCGCTAATCGTACCGATCTGGTGGCCGCCCTGCTTAAGTATCCCGGTCAGGACCCCACCAGCTGTACCAACGCCAACCGCTGTTCCGAGCTATTGCGATTGGATGCTAGGGTCGCACCAACTGCGCCAGAAAATCAAAAGCGCCTCGGTGGCCTGGCAGGCGATGTGGCAGGATTTCCCAACGGCCGCCGGCCCAACGATGATGTCACCGACATCGTCCTTCGGGTTGCGGCCGGTTTCCTGCTCGGCCCGGTCCCCAACCTCGGGGACGGCGTAAACTTCAACATCGGCGCACCCGGCACCAACATTACGGCTAACGGGATCTACACCAGGTTCCCGTTCCTGCCGACCCCCTTCGATGGCCGCAACCGGCGCCATATCGATTGCGGAGAAGCCGGCGCGAGGCCTTGCAACTAG
>JBOIEG010000064.1:0-4327 GCA_050740915.1 Gammaproteobacteria bacterium
AGAAGATCGAGCGGGCGCGGGTCAAGATGGAGCAGATCAAGCCCAGATCCACCCTGCCCCGAGGGAAAAAAGAAGGCGGCTTAACTGTAAAGTTATTTAAGGGACACTACACTAGCGGTACCTTTGGGAGATTTTTTTACGATCCAGTGGACAATGTCCACTTGTTTATTGAGAGAGCCAGCAATCGAGTTCAAGTTTTGGCTTATCGTTACAAATAAAGAAAGTGGGATAAAGCTTTTGTTTTTTCTTATAGCTTCCACTTTTTTCCACTAGATCATTTGTGTAATCATCACTGGATTTCATATTTATCGCTCCGACGCAGTTGCCTGGTTTGCGGTTAGTTCCGCGCCCCGACTCGGGCTTGATTGAGTTATCTCGAAACGCACAACGCCGTCGTCGAGTCCGAAGTCAGCGAATCCGAGCAAGTCCCAGTCGAATACTGGGTCCTCAGCCAAGCCTACGCGCGGCGATCTGGACATTCGGCAGATCGCGCACTCTGCGCCCGGCATTGACTAACGTTTCTTTGTCTTCTGCTGACAGGATGTTCAGATCGCCACCTTCGAAATACACCATCGCCTTGAGGCTTTCGCTCGGCTGGAAGGCGAGCCCATACATCGCGCGTGCGGCCGCCAGCCCTCTGGAGAGACTGACGCCCGCCTGATCATGGCGGCAATGTCCTGATAATCTCTGGCGTCCACCCGCTGCAGGATGACCTTGACCTTGGTCGCCATCAGGTCATCCTACGATGCCACGCGCACGACACTGTCTTCGGTTGTTTCCGGTTTTCCGACACGTCCGAAGCCGATCGCACCGAAGAATGACAGCTTAACGCCTTCGGAAACCACAACGGTAAAGGTGTCTGGCTGGTCCTGGAGAACTGAGGCTCCGGTTATAAATGGAAACGCGGTTTTCAGGGCTTCCTTGTCCAGCGGCTTGTCAGTAAAGAAATCATAATCCACGGAGGCTCGGTGGCCGAGGCGCAACGCAATCGCAGTACCGCCATACAATACCAAGCCTAATTTCAACGATGGCTGCAATTGCGACCAAAGCCGCCTCTGGGCGGCAGGCAAGATTTCCAGGAGCGGCCTAAAGACCCGGATCATGCGATCCGCCGCTGCGGCATGGGCGGGACGTTCCCAGGCGCGACCAGGCCCAGGCGGTAATGCCAGTAGGCCCAGGAGCGTTTGCTAAACTGGCCGATCTCGGCACGGATAAGCACCCGCCGCAGATATTCGTCGCCGACCTGGGCTACAAGTTGCTGCACATCGTCGTAGTCGCCGATGTCCATGACCTGCGCGATAACGCGATCAGGGTATTGCAGCGCTTCACCGGGCGTTTTCCACCAAATGTACTTTGCCGCAAACTGCCCTAATAATTCCCGATCGAGCTGCACCGTGTGGTTCAGTCCAGTAGGTTATGATGGCTCATGCCGCTCCACTTTAGATAGCTAAATGCCATCCTTCGAACAGCACCTTCTGGTAAGCTTCAAACACCGGGCTGCAAACGTCCTCCGTTATTCCGTGTACTCCTCGCGGAGACCGCTTCTTGGGATCGCGTCGACTGGCGGTGTTTGGTGCTCTTATTGTACCAGCGCTTCGAGGTGGGTAGGTAAGTGCGCCTTCGCGTACAAGCAGTCTGTGATCCGAGTTTCCATAAACGTCGTTGAGAATCGCGGGCGCGAGATCTTGCTGCTCAGGCGCAGCCCTCATGCGCGCTTAGGCGCTGGACGGTGGGGGTTTCCCGCCGGGCGCCTCGAACGCCGAGAAACGCCATCGCAATGCGCGCTGAGGGAATTAACCGAAGGGATCGGAGCGGAGCACCGCATTGAGTCGATTTCCAAGCTCGGTCCAATCGGCGATACATTCTATGGTGGCATCTTTGAGATTTACCTTTTCACCATCGATGGCTGGAGGGACGCATCGTGTTGAACCACGAACATACGCAGTACGCGTGGGTGGGTCGGGAAATCTACAAAGGCTATTCCGTGATGGACGGTATCGACGAAGATCTTGCCTACTTGAGCGTGTGGCCACGGAGGTTTTTAAACCAAGATAAGCTCCCGAGATAAAATCCCGCTTCGGCACAACTGTTGCCGTCACTCGCGCTACATTTCAAAGCGGCTGGGGCCTGGCGTGCCTTGACGCTTATCTTAATTGACCTATCTGTGCTCATCGAACGGACCCACCCATTTTTTGACAAGCCGAAACAGCGAGCCCTGAGGTAATCGCTTTTCTCCATCGTATTTTAGCCCAAGTTCGCCAGCGGCTGGCATTTTAGGGCTGATTTAGCCCCTTCGAGGCGAGGTTAACAGAAATAACCTACTGACATCATAGTGGATTTTTGCCTCAGCTCGACGAAAACGCAAATGTAGTGACCCATAACCTGACACAATCGTTGATAGCGGTTACACATCACGCCTATGCTCGGCGGGTAGGTACGTCAAGCACAGAAAACGCTATGTCAGAAAATGTGTAGTGACGAAATTTCTTGCTAAGCCCCTGTATTTACAAGAAAGTGGTGTCCCATTTGGCGAACGTGGGCTAAGTCCGACAGGCTCCTAGCAGCAGGGGTCTCGCTGGTTCCGATGAACGAGCGTGGACTGAAACACAGATTAGGATTTCTTTGTCGCTTGTGTCGCGCCGGGTGTTTCGGAGGAGCGAACCTCGGGCTTAAACAGCGCACGCCCGCGGTCGATCAGGTGGTCGAATACCGAAAACGCGAACTCCACGCTGTAGCCCATGAGAAAGGTCACCACCACGAGCGACAGATTAAAGGTCTGAAGCTCCGCCTGATCGAGGGAGAGCATAATGCCGCTGATGACACCGAGAAGGCCGCCTAGGCAAAGACGCATGCCAAACTGTCCTTCGAGATTCGGTGTATAACTGTTGTTGGCCAGGTTATAGAGTGAGCGACGCACCAAGTAGGCGATGGCGCCGAGCAGACCCAATATCAGCGGTAGGATGTATAAGGACAGGATGCTAAGGAGTGATCGCGCGTAACCTTCTATCGCGATCACGGTTTTGATCCTTTCCTCTTGCGAGCTATGTTTCAAGTCGGTGTCTTCCGGTCTGGGGTAGAGCCACCACCAGATCTCCATCAGTCTTCCCTCCGCGCGGCTCGTGACCTCTATTTTTCTTTCCAGGGCTGTCTGCTCGTCCACCAAAGGCTTGAGCGGCATGTCATGGTCCTGGAGCTGCGGACTCGCAGTTCGCAGAGCGACGACTTGTTGGTTCACGGATTGGTATTTGCTGCGGAAAGCTTCGTGATCCTTGACCACGTCCGTCAGCAGGATGACATAGGCCTGCGTGATCAAGAACGCGAGCACCATCCGATCAGGAAGAACGCGGTTTTCCTAAGCTCCCAGCGGATGCGCTGGACGATGGGAGAAGCGCTTTCACGCGCGTTGGCGACCCCTCGGGCTTGGCGGATGAGGTCGGCGATCTGCAGGCTCTCGCAGGTCGCCGGCGCCAGGAGCTTACTCAGGCGATTATAGCCATCCCAAAGCACGACCTCGTCTTGCGGGCTGAGGACGTTCGGTTGCAACCGCACCGCCGGCATGAGTGCCTCGATGAGCTCGCTGCTCAGATCGATGTCGGAACGCGAGGCCGCGTATCGAAGCAGCCGGTAAACGGCGTCCTGTACTTCTGTGATCCGCTGCGCCGCCGCGGGAGCCTTCGGGCCCGGATCTTCGGCAACCTTATCTGCCTGTATAGCCCGTCGTGCAGTGGGTGCCTCAATTTCCCACGCAGGTGCATGAGAAGGAACCGCTTGGGGAGCCGCAACCTCACCCGTAATGGTCCTGGATCCGCCGTCCCGTCCCGCCGGTTCTCGTAGCGCGCTCATCGAACGTCGACCTCGAAATGGCAGGGTCGCAGTCCCTGGCCTTCCTGTTTGCGGCATTGAACAGGAGACCGTGCCGCATCGCTGTAGACCACATCCACGGCCCAGCGCCCGCTGCGCAGATTCCGTTTCATACTCGAGATCCGCCAGTCGAAGTGTCGTCGCGATTCGAGCTCCAGGCGCAGGCCAGGGAGCAGGGCTTCCTTTCCAACGCTGAGCACAATCTCATCCGTAGGAGCGGTAGCGGTGTCCAGCTCCACCGACGATCCCAGCCCTCCGTAGCGAACCCAGCGATGGCGGATTGGCAGCATGCCTCGCTGTTCCAGTTTGCGCAGCGCTTTTTCCTTGCCTTCGATACGCAGTGTCCTTTCGGCAGGTCTGTGGAGGCGCCGTCAGATCCTCCTTGGCCGAGATTCCAGTGCGCCTATCGAGGCGCAGAATCCGAGCCAGGACTGTGCGCGAGAGGACAGCTATCTGGCCTGCGGGT
>JBOIEG010000065.1:0-3250 GCA_050740915.1 Gammaproteobacteria bacterium
GACCAAGCTATCGCGTTTCTCGGCGCTAACGCTCAGCGCGCACACCCCGCACGCGACACCCAAACCGGACGCCTGCAACTGGGCTTAGAACCCGTTTTCGGTGGGCCTTAAGTACCTAACCTATGAATGCGGACTATTTGGCGCCCGCGGCGCTGCGGCCCCAACTGCCCTCGGGATTGATAGCCATCATCAATGGCTGCTTAAAAAAGGATCCCCAAGAGCGCTATCAAACGGCCCGATCCTTACTTCAAGACCTGGCCCCGCTCCTGGCGGGGTCGCGAGCCCCGTCTACGGGGGAAGCGCAGCGTGAGGTCGGGCTACGCGCTGTGATAAAATCGTATTGGCCGGCGGGTGTGTCATTGAGCGTTGTGTTGTTGCTACTGGGTCTTTATTTCTTTATCACCCCGGTCAAACCCCGGGGGACAGACGTGGCCGTAAAGTCATCACAGATAGCGGTGGAAGAAGAGGAAGCGCATAATCGCGATCTTCGGCCGGTCCGAATCGGCGTCTTGGGAACCGCAGCCATGCTTTATCTCCGTAGTGCGGAGCGCTGGGTCGGGCCTTTTGACACCCCTTACGAGTTCAAGCAGCCTCTGGGCGAGCAGGCGGATTGGATGCTCAAGAGCCCAGGGTACCGGGACAAGCTGGGCCATTTCACGGTTCAACCTGTCAATCAGTATACCTACGTACTGTGTAAGCAAGACCAAGGGTGTGCACCAGACTGATATTCAACAGTGGGACTACGAGGTCGAAGCGGACCTGCTGAGCGATGCCGGGTGTTGCCGGCAGGCGAACCAAGACCTTATCACCTACCTAAAGCCAGCCGACCATGCTGTGCTTAAGGAGAAAGGTGTGCTTGCGATCGTGGCCGACGGCATGGGGGGGCCACCAAGGGGGACAGCTCGCCAGCCAACTGGCTGTCGATGCGATTCAAAAGCGCTACTACGCGCGCCCCCGAGAAAATCCTCCGAGATCCCTGAAAAAGGCGTTTGCGGAAGCGAATTCGTTCGTGTACCAGCGCTCTTTGGAATCCCAAGCGCTGCATGGCATGGGCACCACGGCGAGCGCGCTGGTGGTGAAAGACCGCCAGATCTATTTTGCTCATGTTGGCGATAGCCGGATCTACCGGCAGCGAGATGGCGAGCTCGCCCGCTTGACGGAAGATCACACCGTGGTCATGGAAATGGTCCACCGCGGCCTGCTTACTCCTGATCAGGCGCGTATGCATCCCGATCGCTACATCGTAACGCGTGCCCTAGGGACCCACCCCGAAGTCGAGATCTTTGCCCCCAAGGCGGCGCTGGCCGTCCATAGTGGAGATTGTTACGTGTTGTGCACAGATGGCTTGCACGATCTGGTCACCGATGACGAGATCGAAGCGATAGTCGCGAGCGGATCGCCCCATGAAGCCTGTACCGAGCTTACCACCCGCGCCAAAAGACGGGGTGGCCCGGATAATATATCGGTTGGGGTTTTGGCTGTCCGAGCCGTCGATAAAACGTCAAGACCAGCCCGTGACACCAGGACTTGACTACAGGAGATGGTTATGGAACGCGAACTTGGTCACTACAGGATTATGGAGAAGCTCGGTGAAGGCGCAATGGGCGAGGTCTTCAAGGGTTTGGACACGCTGCTCGAACGCAAGGTGGCGATCAAGCTGCTGCGGCCCGAGCTTAGCAACCGCCCGGATATCGTCGAGCGCTTCCGCACGGAGGCCGTGGCCTTGGCCAGGCTGAACCATACCCATATCGCGACCCTCTATAGCTTCCTGCCGCATGAGAGCCAGTATTTCATGGTCATAGAGTTGGTGCGCGGTGAAAGCTTAGCGAAGCTGATCGAGCGTAGCGGGGCTCTGCCTTGGCAGCAAGCAGTGGGTCTCGTTTCGCAGGCCTTAGAGGGCCTGGAGCACGCACATCGTCTCGGGGTGATACATCGCGACATCAAGCCCTCGAATATAATGGTGACTCATATCGGGGTCCTCAAGGTCATGGATTTCGGGATCGCCCGCATCCTGGAAAAAGCGCGCCTAACCCGCGCGGGCCATTTGATCGGCACCTTGGAATACATGTCACCGGAGCAGATCGCCGGCCTCGACACCGATGCCCGGGCCGATCTCTATTCTCTCGGGGTGGTTCTCTATGAGCTGGTGACCGGCCAGGTGCCGTTTGAGGCCAGCAGTGACTATGACTTGATCAAAGCGCAGATGGAGGAGCCGCCCAAGACACCCCGGATCCGTGTCCCTGATCTTCCTGCCGCGCTCGATCAGCAGATCCTAAGAGCGCTGGAGAAAAAGCCGGAGAGCCGCTTTGAAAGCGCCGCCGATTTTCATGCCGCACTGGCTGCGATCGCAACTCCCGGACCGGATCCAGGCTATGAACGGCCCAAGGCCCCGCCCGAAACGCGGTTCGTGAGCCAGGCTCAGAGAACGACTGCTAAAGAGACCGTCGCCTCCAAAGTGTCGGCATTCGAGATCGGAACGGCCCCTCGAGGCGAAGCCCAGCCTTTGCCTACCGAAGCCCGCCGATGGAAAAGCGCCCCGTTAACTTATGCTGTGGTTGCCGTTGTGGTCGTGGTCGCAGGTCTGATCGGGGTGGCAAGGTATTGGAACCCATCGCCCTCGACCTCAGATGTCCCAGAACCGTCCGAATACTCATCCTTGAACCCACAGCCGTCGGAAGATGATCGGGTTGAGGAAAATTCCGCGTTCAAAAAGCCGGAAGAAAATACCGCAAAACCGGTGGTAACCGAGCTCAGCGTAGAAGAGATCCAGCACGCGGTAGGAAGGCCGGAGCCTGTCTTTATTCCTCTCCCCAAGGTGGAAGAAGAGGTGATCCTCCCGGAGGAAATCCGACCGAAGCAAAAACAGCGCAAAAAAAAAGCAACTCGCCGAAAGAACCGAGCCACGGCCCGAGCCGAAGCCCAAACCAAAACCGAAGTGGGAAATCATCCCAGGTCAGACGCGCCCATTGCAGTGAAGCGCCTGAGGCGCTTACCGAAGCTGCTAGTGTAGTGTCCCTTAAATAACTTTACAGACTTTCCAGTGATTGCTATGGTCTCGCTCATGCCGAACACCCGCGTGGCGATCAAGTTGCAGCCGGCTGAACGCACGCAGCTGGAGACATAGGGATCCGCACACGGAACTCCGCAACAGGTGGCGCTGCGCTGCCGGATTATCTTGGGCGCCCTGGCGGGTCAGAACAATGTGTCGATCGCCGAAGAACTCGGCGTAAGCCGGCCCACCGTGCAACTG
>JBOIEG010000066.1:0-2795 GCA_050740915.1 Gammaproteobacteria bacterium
GAGCGGGTTAGAGCCTGTCTTTTTAGGGACGAGAACGAGGCTATGTGCTTTCTCTTTGCCCACGTGATCGACACCCCCAACCGCCGTATCTTTCTCGTGGATTACGTGGTTCAGCTAGATTCCACCTGTTACCTCAAACGCACCCCCACGGCTGTAGTTCTTGATCACCGTGCCAAAAACGCTGTCTATTCCCGCTTTGTCGAAAGTTCGCATACAGGTCTCATAAACGCCCACTCCCATCCGTTCGCTGCCTCAACAGTTGCCTTTTCCGCTACAGACGATGAGGACGACCTACGCGAAATGGCCTATCAGTATGAACAGTTACCCCGTGGTAAACGTTCTTCACAAAACCCGAGTAAAATACATGCGCTCTCCATGGTATTTGGCCAGCAGAGCCTTGATGCCCGAGGCTACAAACCTGGAACCCCCCCGGCTCTACCAAAAATCGAGCAGGTACAGGTCTTGGGTGAGAGCCTTCGGGTTATTCCCCCCTCATCGATTGCATCCACCCGCTGCCTGTCTATGAGCGCCCTTTCAACTCACATCCGCCAGATTATGGTTTTTGGCTTAGAGGGGCAAAAAGCCCTCTACTCTCTTCGCGTGGGGCTTGTTGGTTGTGGGGGAATTGGATCAATCATGGCAGAAGGCCTCATGCGACTGGGGGTTATGAATCTGACACTCGTTGATGGGGATTTTTTAGCCACATCGAATTTAAACCGCTGGCAAGGAGGACGCCCTAAAGACGTGGGGCGGCTCAAAGCTCACGTTTTGGCAAGGCGTCTTAGAAGCATGAACCCTCAGACGAAGGTTTGCTCCATTGGCTTTCCCTTGAACCATCCTAAAGCACTCCGAGCCATTAAGGGAGTGGATGTTCTCATAGGAGCAGTTGACAACCATCAAGCACGTTTCCTTATGAACCGCATCAGCGCGCAGTATCTAATCCCGTATCTAGATGCGGCCACGGTCATAAAAAAAGGGAAGCCCGAGAATAACAACCAAATGCAACTTCTCTTTCGCCTGGCAGTCGTGGTACCAGGAACAACTGCCTGCCTACAGTGCAGCAGGTTCACCTACTGGGACAAAAAGGAGATTGCACTCAGTCTCTACGATCCCCAAACCAGAGCACTGCTTAAAGCTTCCGGCTACATTCAAGATCATCCGGAAATCGAAGCGCCTTCTGTCTACCCACTTAATATGCTAGCCACTGGAGCGCTTCTTATCGAACTTAAAAACCTTGTGAACCACTTCCACCCCTTAGCACGCAATGTGGCGATGGATTGGCTTCATCCCAACCGCACAACAGTGCGCTCTGATTCCGACAACTTCCCCGAAGGACCAGCCGAAGACTGCCTGAACTGCCAAGCTCTCCTTGCCACAGGCGACAACGAGCCCTTGCCTGCTTTTTACAGCATGCCCCCAAAAGCGACCCAAATCGCTAACGATTTCCCTTTTGCCGCCAATGAATAGTGTCCAAACCCAAAAGCAGCCCAACAAAGGCACAAAGCCATATATTTTGTCAAAGGCCACTGAAAGAATCCTCAGAGCCATCCACTTCTACCGGTTCATGACTGCCCTAGATGTCGCACACCTCCTTTACAGCCCAACCTCTATAACCTATGTGCGCGCTCTCTTATCAGAGCTTTCAGGGGCAGATTTTCAGACTAACCAGTGGCTTTACCGCTTCAAGCTCCCCAGCCTATCAAACGGCAGCACGAGAATTTATTGCTTGGCAGCTAAAGGCAGAAACTATATAGCCAATGAGCTAGGGCTACCTGCTGATTGGTATTTCAGACCCCACAAGCTGAAATATCTTAGCTATTGTCAGGCTGATCATAATCTCAGCCTTAGCCGTTTTCTCATTGCAGCCCAAGCATGGGCTAAGAAACAACCCAATTGTCGCATCGCACAGATGCGCATCTGTTACGAGCTTGCCCAAACAGCACCTCTTGTGCAGATCACCACACAAGGCAAAACCCAGAACTCCAGAGTGACTGTGGATGGATGGATCCTCTTTGAGAAACTCACAAACGGAGATCACGAGCGTTTTTTGCCAGTCTTGCTCGAGCTAGATCGCGGTACAGAACACCAGCTCCGCTTCAAACAACATGTGCGCTCAAGAATCGCCCTTATTCAAAGTGGCGCCTACAAGCAACTCTTCCACACCAATGCAGTGGTGATCGCTTATGTCACCACTGGCCAAACCCCTGACTATCGGCACACACGGAGAAAAGCCATGAGTCGCTGGGCAATGCAAGTACTCAAAGAACTCAGAAAGGAATCCTGGGTATCCATACTTCGCTTAACCAGCACTACCCTTGAGGATATCTACCAGACGCCTTTTTTTGATTCCCCCATCTGGTACCGGCCTGATTCGGACAAGCCAGTTACCCTTTTCGCTCCCTAATCCCCTATCCCCTCACAACACAGGAGACCCACATGAGAGACCTTGACCAAATTCAAGCCATTTCAACCGACGATCTGACCCTAATCCAAAACCGAATCAACAAAGAACTCGAGAAGCGCTCTGGCCAAGTCATTGATATTAAAAGGATTCGCAGCCAGGTCTACAAACTTGCTAAAACCCTAGGCTGTGAATGGATAGCAGAGAGCTACCCCGCAGACTCTATACAGGACACGGACAAACCCAACAAGCGGGCTACGAAACGGAAGACTGAGAGTTTGTGAAAAAACCGTCGCGAGCGAAGGGAGGTCGCGTTCCGCCGGAGCGCAGGAACCGCAGTGTATATTGAAATACATGAGGATTCCGAGCACCGCCGGAACGCGAGATCCCGAGC
>JBOIEG010000067.1:0-11029 GCA_050740915.1 Gammaproteobacteria bacterium
TACTCAACCGCCTCAACAACGCGATGACGGCGCAGTTTCTCGCCGCTGAATCCACCTGATTGACCGCCCACACGCACAGCGATACAGTCTCGGCAGCGCAAAAAGGTGGTTTGAAAATACTATTCGCCGAATTATTTACATCACAATCCCACTTAACCTTGATACACTAGCGACGTTTAGGTGGATCAATGATTCCTTAGGAAAAAACGCATTATTTCCTCCCCCCTCATAGGCTCCAAAGCGACTTTATTAAATTCTTTTCAGACCTCTTAGGAGCGGGAGGGATTTAAGGGGGAGGGAGCATTCTAGAAGCATAATTTCGTGGAGGTCTAAAAAATGCACCAGAAGAAAAGTCTCATTCTAATCCTATTGACCAGCTTTTTGGCTTTGTTGGTGGCGGGTTGTCCACAGCCGCCAAGACCCCCGGAAATAAAGATCACCACGTCCTCGCCGTTGCCGCAAGGCAAGGTGGGGGAACGCTATAAAGCCCGATTTATGGTGACCGGTGGACAGGCGCCGTATACGTGGTCAGGCGGTCCCCCGGCAGGTTTAGGCTTAAGCCTGAAGGCCGATGGTAAACTAACGGGGACACCCACAAAGGCGGGTAGCTTTAAATTTGACGTCAAGGTGACCGACTACGCGAATCGGTCTGCCACGAAGAACTTCCAGCTCAAAGTCAAGGTCGTCGATGGCCGTTGTGCGATCACGACCACCACTTTGTTGCCCAACGGGACGGTAGGGCAGACTTATGGGCCGGTCACCCTGCAGGCGAGTAGCGGTTGCAAACCTCCGCTGACCTGGTCGGTGGGCGCGGGGGCACTGCCTCCGGGCTTAACGCTGAACGCCCAAAGCGGTGTCATCGGTGGAACGCCCACCCAGGCGGGCACCTTCAACTTTACCGTCAAGGTGACCGACAGCACGGGACAATCTGACACCAAGGGCTTGCAGATCACAATTACCACAAACGGCCCGGAGTGTGAGATTGCGACCTCCTTGCTGCCGAACGGGACGGTGAACCAGTCTTATCCGGCGGTAACGCTGCAGACGAGCAATTGCGCGCCACCGCTGACCTGGTCGGTGAGCGCGGGGGCCCTGCCTCCGGGCTTAAGGTTGAACGCCCAAGCCGGGGTTATCGACGGGACCCCAAGTCAGGCGGACACCTTCAGCTTTACCGTCAGGGCGAGCAGCGCAGGTCAGTCGGACACCCAAGACCTCCAGATCACGATAGGGCCGCCGGTCGCGGTTTGTGCGATCACGACCACCTCACCCTTGCCTGACGGGAGGATAAACCAGCCTTACCCGCCGCAAACCCTGCGCACGACGGGTTGCACGGCGCCGTTGACCTGGTCGGTGAGTGCGGGGGCACTGCCTCCGGGCTTAAACCTGAACGCACAGACGGGTGTCGTCAGTGGCACGCCCACCCAGGCGGGCACCTTTAACTTTACCGCCAGGGTGGCCGACAGCGCGAGTCCGGCTCAGTCCGACACCGAAGGCTTTGGGATTGTGATCGTTCCTAAGGAATGTATAACCCATACGGTGAGTATGAATAATTTCCAATTCATACCAAAGACGCTAACTATCAACCCGTGTGATAAGGTTACGTGGACACATAATCAACAGGATGCTCCCCATACAGTGACAAGTGATAATGGGGTGTTCGAAAATGGGACAGTGGCTAATCCCATGGTGTCCGGGCAAACCTTCTCTCATACCTTTGCTAACTCAGGGGCATTTCCTTATCACTGTAGGATCCATGGGGCTCCGGGTGGAGGTGGAATGAGCGGCACCATCACCGTTACTCCCTGATCTTCGGTAACAAAGCGGTCGTCAGGGGCACCCTCCCAATAGCTCGTAAATACTCATTATGGGGGGGTGCCCCATTGATCGCAGCAGTACTTGCGAAGCTCTTCATTAAGTGCTTTCTGCGAGGAGAGGCGAATAATGGATAGGGGATCATTGATAGCATGCGTGACAAAGGGCGGAAGTACATTTTGGATGCCGGCTCAGGCCTTAGGGATGATCGCTACTCTTTTTATTGGTTGGCTTGGGAATGCTGCAGCAGCGGCATCCGCTTCCATCCCGGCAGCCAGCGCACTCGCGGATCCCTGTAGAGATGAAAATAAACATGATTGGCGCCAATACCATGTCTCTGCCATCGATGTAAAGATGGTATTAAACCGCTTCGGTGACCGTGATGACGATGCCTTCATGTACGTACTCGATGAAAAAAGAAAGAAGATTGAAGACTGGCAAAACCAGCCCGGCTGCACGAGCTGGAATAAACGCGGTGAACACAAGCCCTGCGTCACGACGGGTTTGCGCGACGACCTGGTTCAGCCCCTGGTTCTGCGTGCGAACCTGGGGCAGTGTCTGGTCATCCATTTCACCAATCGTTTGGAGGTGGATAAGTTCCTCGATCCGAATAAAACCCTGGATCGGACCTCGGGGCGTAAGTGGCCCGTCGATCGTGTTGATCGCAAGCCTGACGGCCAGCCGATCAGCAAGGCCGCGCTCCAGATCAGCGGGTTGATATACTCGGTAGAAAAAGACGGTAAACCGGCCACCCGTGCTATCGATACATTTGCCGCCGAGAACGAAACGATCCTCTATAAGGTCCCGCTACCAAGCAACCCGGCTGCGGAGCGAGCCTACTATTTTCACGATGGAGGAGGCAACCGCCAGCGGGTGCCTCATGGTTTATTCGGTGTCATCGCGGCCGAACCGGCAGGATCCAGATACCTGGATCCGAAAACTGGTTATCTCTCAGACGGTACCGGTTGGGAGGCGATCGTCGACGTTTTTCCAAAGCAGCGCGATTTCCGCGAGTTTGTTATCATCTACCACGAGGTCGGTGATGAAAACTACGACAGGATCGTTGATGGAACGAAAGATCCAGGGCCGCAAAACCCAGACGATATCTTCTTACCGCAACTCACCCCCAGTAGCTTTACTCCCCTGGAACAAACTTACCGGCCGGCGGGGAGGGCGCTCAACTACCGCAGTGAACCCTTCCTCCACCGGCTGGCCATCAACGGTGATCCAAATAACAGCGATCTCACGGTATCTCCGTTCGCCCAAAAAAAGGCCCTGGCTTATAGCTCCTACACCTTCGGCGATCCGGCCACCCCGATCCCGCGTTCTTATCTCGGAGAGCCCACCAAGACCCGCCTGGTGCACGGCGGCAGCGAGGTGTTTCACGTGCATCATCTGCACGGGGGTGGCGACCGCTGGCGACGCAACCCTAGATCTGATCCCAACAACGACATCAGCTCGGGTTTGAATAAGCGCCCGCTGCAGAATGTCTTTTCCACCCATCTCGATTCCCAAACCATAGGCCCAGGCACCAGCTATAACCTCGAGCACGAATGCGGTGCCGGGGGCTGCCAGCGGGCCGCTGGCGATTTTCTTTACCACTGCCACATTGGACACCACTACATCGGCGGCATGTGGGGTCTGTGGCGCGTCTTTGATACCTGGCAGCACGATCTGGCAAAACTCCCCGATATGCCCGATCCACCGAAGGCCGTGGATTCCACTCAATTGATCGGCAAGACCTTTGAGGGAAAAACCGTGGTGCTCAAAGCCGATCCCAACGATCCGGATCAGATCAGCTTAAAAAAATGGGTCGAAGAGCAATTACCACCCCAGGGCAGACCGATTGATAATGAGGATGCTACCGTCTGGTTTTGGAGTGTAGAGGATCGAAATGGCCTACCCCTTTATTTAGGGGAACAGGAGATCACTCAAGAACAAAAGTGGGCGAATTATGAGTCCCCTCACCCGGGGGAGCGCCTCCCCATCCGCTTTAATCCTATCAACGGCCGTTACGCTTGGCCGTTGTTCCGGCCCCACCTAGGCCAGCGGCCACCCTTCGCGCCCAACGGGCACTCCGGGGCACCTTGGCTGGGCGAGCAGGGTTCGGAGGAGCGCCGGGACGGGCTCTGCCCCGATCCGAAAGCGTGGGGTATTCCACACCAGAGGATTCGCCATTACCCAATTTCCGCGGTCCCTGTAGATATTCCCCGGATGGACATTCCCGATAACGAGGTAGGGAATATCGATAGAGATGGGAAGATATTTGTCTTGAACGAAGACATACGCGGCGAGACGCACGACGGAAAGGTTCTTTTGCCTAAGTCAAAAAACATAGAGCCTCTGGTCGTCCGCTCCAATGTAGGCGACTGTGTGCGGATCATTTTTACCAATAGATTGAAGGATACCTTCGAAGCTGTCAGTGCAAAGTTAACCACCTTGTCGAAGGTCAACATGCACACCCATTTTGTCCAGTTCGACCCGCAAGCCTCTGATGGAGTGATTACCGGGTTCTCCTATGAACAGTCGGTGCGCCCGTATAGCACTGAGACACCGCCAGGGGCGAAACAAGGACGCCGACTCGTGGCTAATACCGCGCCCGGAGCGCAAGCGATCATTGTCGATCAGGCACATAGGTTGAGGACGAATGGTCAGGCAAGGAAAGGCGTGTGGATCGGAATCGGCCTCGGGGAAGGGGTGTTGGACACACGTAACTCCTGCTGCGCTCCAAAGCCGGGTAGCCTGGTCCCGCGTACCGAGATCCGCCGTATTGAGGACATTGCTGCCTTGAATGATGGCACCTTCAAAATAATACTGGATCGACCGCTCGACTTGCCCCACGAAGCGGGTGAAGCCGTCGGTGTGGAATTCGTGCAGTATCTCTGGTATTCGGACGTGGATACGGGCACGGTGTTCTGGCACGATCACGTGGATTTTAAATCCTGGGGCCACGGGCTTGCTTCCGCCCATGTGATCGAACCGGGATCGTCTACCTGGCACGACCCTAAGACAGGTAAACCCGTTCGCAGCGGGGCCATCGCCGATATCCGCACACCCGCGGAGTCGTCCATCGGGGCTGGACAAAAAGGCAGCTTCCGCGAGTTTGTGCTGTTTAACATTAAAGACCAATTATTTGGGGATTTTTTCGGGGAACGTAAGGCGACCATCAACCTGCGGGCCGAGCCGATCGATGCGGATCCCAACAATAGCACCCCGGAGCGCGATCGAAACGGTCCCCCCGCCTATTGGTTCTCCTCGGTCAAACACGGTGATCCTGCAACCCCCATCCCGCGGGCCTACGTCGGTGATCCCTTTGTGGTTCGTCACCTGGGGGTGCTAGACCGGGAGGGCGGGATCCGCATCACCGGGCATCGCTTTCGCCTGGAGCGCTTTGCCCCCGAGGGTAAGTTCTCCGACGGTTCCCCGATGGGGATCTCAGAGCGCTATGATCTCGTGCTCGATGGGGGTGCCGGAGGTCCCTTGGGCAAGCCCGGTGATTATCTTTACTACAACACCCTGGGCCGCGATATGCTGGGCGGAGCTTGGGGCTTGATCCGGGTCCATGACAGGTGGCAGGAGGACTTAAAGCCCTTGCCCGATAGATCCCCCCCCCCGCGAGGCAAGGGTTTTCCAAGCCAGACCGTGGCAAAATCGGGCGAGCGCGGGAACATCCCCGATCGGGCCGTGGACTCAGGGAACCCCTGTCCCGCGGGTGCCCCAGAAAGGGCCTATGAGGTCCATCTCAGGGAGACTGACATCTTGCAGCAAAGCCGCTTGAAAGACTTGCAAGACACGCGCGCCCGCGAAGCCTTGACCATCAAACAGGGGATCGTCTACAGCCTGCGCGGGCAGCCTGCCGATTACAGCATTGAGCCTTTAGTGCTTCGCGTCAATCACGGGGAATGCCTTAAGATCGATCTGCACAATGATCTTTGCTTGCCGCAGCAGCCGTGCACAGACCGCGATCTTAAACGCGCCAGTCTGCATGTGGGTGAACTGCTTTTCGATCCCCAAGGTTCACAGGGTGCAGCCATCGGCCTGAATCTGGATTCGACGGTAGCGCCGAGTGAGAAGCGGATCTACCGCTACTTCGCCGATCAGGAACTGGGAACAACCATTGCCTTCAATCTCGCCAATCCCCCACAGGCAGGAAAAGGCGCGTTCGCGGCGGTGATCGTAGAGCCGAAAGGTTCGCAATACCGAGATATCGCGAATGGCAAACCGATCGAGGCAGGGGTATTGGCCGATATCGTCAGCCCAACCCAAAGCTTCCGCGAGATCGTCACCCTCTTTCATGATAGTGATCCGTTCCTAGGTCAGAATTTCATGCTTTACCCCTGGGAGGCCCACTGTAGTCCCGGGGGCGCTCCCTCAGGGTGTAGCAGAGACCGCGGAAGTTTCAGGGGAATGTTCACCTCGATCAGCTATAAGCTGAATCCCTGGTGGATGCGAGAGGATCAAACAGCCCCCGCAGAGGTATACAGCGTGGATCGCCACGGCGATCCAGGTCTGGTGGTCAAGGGTGCGGCAGGTTCACCCCTGATGTTCCGGGTGGCCGCACCGTGGGCAGAGCAGTTGCACGCCTTTAGCCTGTCGGGTCACCGCTGGCCACTGGAGCCGGGCATGCACAATCCCGAACAGGTATTCGCCCACGGGCTCGCCCCCGGATACTCGTTTGATGTGCCTATTATCGGCGGCTTTGGCGGGGAGTATGGAAAGACCGGTGATTTTCTCTTCTTCGACGCCCGCATGCCCTTTACCCAGGCCGGTTTGTGGGGATTTATTCGCGTTGAATCGAAGTAGGTGCCCTGATGACGGCTAAAGCGAGAGGCCCAAGGCAAAGAACGGCAAGGGGACAGATGTATCGGGTAGGAGCCGTAACGATGATGGCCTGCGCGCTTGGCATGGGTGATGGCCGGTCGGAAGAAAACTGTGATGATACTCCATTGACGCAGGCCACGCCCGAAGCAATCCGATCCTGCTTAAAGTACAGCGGGCGCGAAGCCCGTTTGGCTGCGCCCTATGCGCTACCGCAGAGTGTACGGGAGGAACGGACCAAAGCGCTAAAGGCAGCGCTGGCGGCTGCCATGCCTGCAGCCCAGTTAAAGAAAACGGCTTATCCAGGCGGTGTCTATGTCTATACCACCGCGGTACCTGAGTTAAAGGAAGGAGCCCCGCGCGGCAAGATCACCTACCCGCTCTACAAAGGAACCCTCGGTGCCTCGAACGGTAAGGCGGTGTATTTTATTCTGTCTGAGGCCTCCGATCGGGAGTTCGCGGAGGCGTTCGGGATCACGCACGCGACTCGATTAGCGAATGTAAACGAACAGGGTATCGAGGGTGGGTCCACCCTGAGCGGAGACGGAAAATGGGTATTCCCCCGCGATCCGGGTTGGGTCGCCCACATCGACTCAAGCGGTCAGGTACGAACAGGGAAGGAAAACCCCGACTATTCACCCTTAAAAAGCCTCCTATGGAAGGACCGCACCGTCATCGTCAATGCTCCCTTTGTCACATGGGGTGAGGGCCCGGGCCAAGGATTGATCATCGATAAAGGGGGCTGTGATCCCTTGATACGGCGGAGCCCGCCGAGTCGCCTGCGCGTCGGTGGAAGGCCCGATGCAGGCGGAGGACCCGAGGGATGTGAACGGGAAGGGCAGAAGAACCCGCTCAATCGCTACCGGGGCGGACAAGCGCTGGAGATCCGGCTACTGAACGACGACTGCCAGTCCGCCAAACCGTGGAAGCCCTGTGGTTGGGTAACCATGAAGCTGCATCAGACCGTCCACAGGGAGGACATCTATCCCTATCTGACTGTGTTTTCTGCCAGCGAGGCGGGCATTGCCGAGGAGTTGGGCGTGCCTGATACCCCAAAGCTCGCTTACGCTGGGCGCTCGCACGCGAGCCCGCCCGTCGGTTTGTCCGGGGATCCCGGAGGGAATGAGGGAGTCAGCGCTATCGTGGAATTTCATAACGGCGTGGAGACCTGGGCGGGAGGGCCGGCGGGTTTCCAAGCGGGTGTGATCAGCTATGGCGAACCGACCTGGAGCACCTACAGCCCGTTTGTTCATGTCACCTGGGCCTTCTTCAACTGCGGGGGCGCGAAGCAGCTTTTCCCCAAGGATCGCAACGAATCGTTCGGGGTCCTGCCGCAGGCTGGTATCGAGGGCTTCGATCCCAACCAAGCCGGGAGCTTTAACCCTTATCTCATGACCTATTGGAACGTGGCCTGTCCGGAGCTGGCCGCAAGATTGGCCGGCAGATCGCAGGGTATCGTATACGTGAACCGGCTGTCAGAGCTGTGGGTCGCGGGGGATCTCGTGATCACCGAATCACCGGCGGGCTGGGTGGTGAACGCCATGCAAGGCGATTATCCGCTCCCCGACCATGCGTCCAAGATGCATCTCGTGCTCGACGCCCCGGCTCCCGTAGCCGTCATCCGACGGTGAACGCCGTGGCAGGTACCCTGATGGATAGGCGGTGGAGGGTAGGGGCCGTCCTGATCCTGGGGCTCGAAGCCGCAGGGTTGACGGCATGGGCAGCCAGCACGATTACGCCCGGGGCATCCGTGGCTGGTTTTGGGATGCGGATCGAAGGGATTGCCTGGGTTAAAGACCATATGGAGCACAGCGACAGGTTCCCTATGCCGCCGAGCATGATGCCGGATATGCCTGCGCATGGACATGCTCGCCTGAGCATAGAGATCACCATTTACAATGAGGGAGGGGGACGACAGCTATTCCAGGCAGCAGAGCTGCAACTGCGCTCCTCAGCGGGGCGCAACTGGCTGCCCTCCTCCACCACGGTAGAATCAATGGTATTGTCCACCGGACAATTCGCGCACCTATTCCTGAATTTCGATGTGCCGGCTATAAGGGAAGAGAAGCTTCAGTTGATATGGCACCGGCGTGGAACAGAACGGGCCATGATCGCAGTCCCTCCGCCAGGCGATTTCCATGGGCATCACGCGAGTGGACATCCCGATTGAAGAGACTATTTCTCATTAAACCTGGAGGTATTGGCAGGCTATGGTGACCACAAGAAACCCTAGCTTGGGGTTTTTTGCAGGGTGTTTTTGTGCCTTATTAGTTGGTTGTCCAACCCCTCTCCCCCCTGCCCCAGAGATTACGTCCGCATCCCCTTTGCCGCATGCCAAAGTGGGCAGGCCTTATTCGGTGAGCCTAAGGGCAAGGGGCGGTGAAGGGCTATTGAGCTGGTCGGGTATACCGCCGGCCGGTTTAAAGCTGGCACCAGAGTCGGGTCAGATCACAGGCTCGCCCGATCGCGAAGGGAACTTTCGCTTCAAGGTGACAATGAAAGACAGCAGCACGCCCACCCGATCGGACAGCGAAATCTTCGCACTTACGATAAGCCCTAATGTTCCCCTGGCGATCGCCACAACCTCGCCCCTTCCAAGCGCGGGGATAAACCAGTCCTATTCAAAGATCCTTGAAGCGATCGGCGCAGAGGGAAAACTGAGTTGGTCCTCAACTAATCTTACGGATGAGGATGACTTCACTCTAAATCAACGCACAGGCGCTATGGAAGGGACCCCGAAGAGAACCGGCACGTTTACCTTTGACGTCAAGGTCATCGATAGCGCTAACCAGTGTGCCACCAAACGCTTTGTACTTGGGATATTGGACATTCTAACCGCCTCGCCGCTGCCGGCGGCGACCGAGGGACAGGACTACGCCCCGGTTATCCTCCAAGCGGCGGGCGGAAACCCGCCGCTTAGGTGGGCGGGCGGACCCCCGGCAAACTTAACCCTGAATCCAGAAACGGGCGAGATACACGGTATACCGGTTGCGGATGGCGACATTAACTTTGCTGTGAAGGTGACCGACAGCTCAACCCCACCGCGGTCTGTAACTAAAACCTTTCAACTAACCGTCCGGCCAAAGCAACCCGGGGGGGTCTGTACAACGCACAGCGTAACTATGGATAATTTTGAATTCACACCTAAGACTTTAACTATAAAGGCCTGTGATACGGTGAAATGGGAACATAAACAGGGCGTACCCGATGGGACCGAGCATACGGTGACCAGCGATGACGGGGCGTTTGACAGTCGTGGGGGCAATGCTGCCGCGCGCATGTCGTTAGGGCAGACCTTCTCCCATACTTTCGCTGCTACGGGGCCCTTCCCCTATCACTGTGTAGTCCATGGGAGCTCGGGCGGGGGTGGAATGAGCGGCACCATCAGCGTCACTCCGTAACCTGTGGGTCGCGAATTGTACTTTTTATACGGCAACAGGTAGCTGAAACATGCCATGGCAAGGACTGGACCAGGCGTCGTCGCATTTACATGACGGTAGTGACGACGCCGGGAAAGCCACGTCGCACGGGCCTTGGCGCCGCTTTTTGGCGAGTGACATGTGAGTGATGAACCTTGTAAGGAGCGAAATGCAGTCAATTCCAATTGAGGCATGAGTCTAGTGCGATCGGTTTTTGAATAGCTGATTACATGACCGATTGTTGAGTCCTGGGAAGCTTGTGGCCTGTCAGCGCGACATCGCGCTGACAGGCCAACGGCGTTGCCTTTATCAAGTTGTCGATCGAGGCGAGCTTTGATGCTGCCTCGGTGATAAACTCAAATTCTTCTTACGGCCGTTTCGAAACGCGATTCGCCGGTTACAACGGCTTTTGATCCCGCCAGAGGTCCGAAGATGAAGTTTGCTGTTATTACCTTGCCGTACAGTGTGGATGGGTGGGATAAGGGTACCGAGGCGGGGCCCGTAGCGCTGTTGCAGGCGGGGCTCATAGGCTGGCTGCAGGAACAAGGGCACGAGGTAGCTGGTCCGTACCACGTCGAATTAACACCCAATGAACAGACGGCCTATGGCGCCTAGAACAGAATTGGCTTTGCCAATGCGCACCTTGCCCGACTGATCTCGGAAGCAACACAGGCACAGGCTTTTCCACTGGTTTTGGAAAGCAATTGTTACGGCGCCATCGGCGCCCTAGCCGGGCTTCAAATGTCTTCGCATAATTCCCGATTCCGGACCGCGATAGCGCGTGTTTGACACCTGACAGGTTCAGTCGTATCTTCCCTTTTGACGAAAAAGGCCTTTTAAAATTCTTATTCTCCCGAGATACCCCAGCCGTCCCCCCTAGCCCGCATCAGGCTTAAGCCCGGTTGCTCAAGCGGGTGTTCGATATCGATATAGAACACTGCCCGAAACTCGCGGCGGCGCCTTGAAGATCATCGCCGCCA
>JBOIEG010000068.1:0-1311 GCA_050740915.1 Gammaproteobacteria bacterium
CTGCGCAGGCGTTTGCGCGAGATCAGAAGGCGCTCGCTCTCGCGCTTCAAGGAATCGAGATCGGTCACTACGCGGACCTTGAGACTCCGTGGGAGAAGACTTTTTTCTTCCTACCCTTGGGGCACTCCGAGGAGCTCACGCACCTGGAGGTAGCGGTCAAGCTGGCTGAGAAACTCGTGGAACAGGCACCAGCGGAGCTACGTCGGGTGCTGGAGCACTCGGCAGCGCAAGCCCGTGGACATCGAGACGTCATTGCCCGCTTCGGTCGTCATCCTCATCGCAACGCGGTCTTAGGGCGGCGATCAACCCCGCAGGAACTCGCCTACCTGGCCAGCGGCCAACTCGTACATACGCGTGCGCTGCCACAGTAGCAATCGGGAAAGCTGCCGCCCAGCCGGGTTTGTTCAGCCGGGAAGCACCGCCACCGGGCGGCGATGCGTGCAGCGCCAGTTGGCGGCAGAAGGAAGGTGAACGATAGATGCCATGAATGCGATCGACTACGCTCGTGCGATGGCGAGCTACAACCGCTGGATGAATAAACGAATATACGATGCCTGCTCCAGGCTCCCTGACGAGGAGCGAAAGCGTGACGTAGGCGCTTTTCTCGAGTCCATCCATGGGACACTTAATCACCTGCTGCTCGCTGACCGGATCTGGATAGGCCGCTTCACTGGCCGGCCGTTCGGATTCAAGTCACTCGATCAGGAGCTTTATTCAGAGTTTTCACAGCTTCGAGCGCAGCGGAAGAAAGACGATAATAGCATCATCGCTTGGGCCGGATCCTTGACAGGGAAGGACTTGAGCCGCGAACTCTCCTACACGAGCGTGGTTAATCCTCAGCCGAGAAAATATCCGTTCTGGTTTGCCATAACAAACTTCTTCAACCATCAAACTCATCACGTAGGGCAGGTAACGACTCTTCTCAGGCAGCGAGGTATCGATCCCGGTGTCACGGATTTGATATGGCTACCAGAATTTCAAACGTCCCATCACTGAGCTCATGCCCGAGATTCGTGCCGCCGCCCAACAAGGCGCTCCGCTTGGACGGGGCAAACAGCGTCGCGCAGTGAGCTTTGATAGGTGGGCCAAGAAATCAGTGTTTAGTGCGGGAGGTAAAACACGTACGGGTGTCCCCGTAGTCCACAGCCCGAAGCGCTCGACTGCGTAAGCATCGCTCTCTGATGCGTCGCAAAGCGAGCGGCCGCGCCAGGGACGGTGCGGCGGTTGTGGACCCACGGGGCACGCGGTTGACGGAACAACCTACTGTTGGCTTCGACACAACCGTCTTTTATTTGCGGTTGTGACGACGCC
>JBOIEG010000069.1:0-14546 GCA_050740915.1 Gammaproteobacteria bacterium
AGAAGAGTCTGTCCATCATCAACTCACGGAGTCGATCGCCTTGATGACCACCCGAACCTCGATTTTGGCGTTCAACACGCACGTTATGGCTTTGGTGTTCAACCTAAGTCCGACAGGCTCCTAGCCAAGCGTTACGGTCACATTCCCACCGACGACAATCCGGACCGCCTCTCGAACACCGAGATGGAGTACCGCCAAGCCTGCGATGCGGGACGCACGCGCTTAATATTTCAGCTCGACCCCAATGTACCTTGGCCTAGACAAGTTTAACGACCGCCTCACCGGTGACGGTGACAGCGGCGCCAAAATCCAGCGATTTCGCGCCGATGTCGGCGCACAGCATGGAAATCGATTCTTTCGCGATCCCGAAGAGCTCGCCGGCCTAGTGCTTCGAAGCCATCCTCGCTGAGATTAACAAAGACTCGCCTGGGCGACAGGGCGCAAAGCCCGACCCCGTCGGCGCACGGTAAGAGCTCGACCGCTACTGCACGGCCGCCGGATCCCAACATGCATCCCTGCCGTTCGCCGGTTTTAAAACCAAGCTCCGCGTGCCTATCGATCTCGAAAACGTCTATGTGCCGCTGCAAGCCATCGACCACCGAGTTTCTTGGATCGTCGCCCATGACCGCACTGTTTGGCGTCGCGCCGAAACTTCTAGAGGCGATCTCCATACTCCTTCACGGCCACGGCTAAAGCACTGTCGAGCCAGCGGGAAAACGCGTCGTGTATCTCCTCGTCGCTCGTCCTGTATGTGAATACAAACGGCTCAAGGGAACAAAGAAAGAAGTCTTGTGAAACTGACTCGCGATCATCTGAATCTTCAAACGACTCAAGCTGAGCGAACGCGGTCGCCTCCATGATTCCAGTCAAGTCCCGTCCAATATGGTGGAACGACGTGATGAAGACTAGTCGTTCCTGTTCAGCACGAATAGCCGCCTTTAGGAAATAATGGTCTTCTGTGAAGTTCGCAAACTTTCCACTCTCGTTGGCCGATTTCACGACCTCGAACTTGTACCAATGCGCATTCCCTCGATCTGTTCCCCCCTCCGTAATGCGAACTTCCGGCTCTGCTATCTCGGAAACGGCTTTTTCCAATCCTTCCATCTGAGATCTGTCACTTCGTTTCCCCCACAATCGCTACTCGTGTGCTTCGGTCCCCAACTACGCCCAACGGGTTCGCGAGCTGAGCGGCGGCCCTTGACGAGCGAGAAAGACGCAGTCTTTCGAGCAAGTCACAGGGTCGTAGCCGCTTGAGCGGCGTCCGCTCCAGCGAGGGGATGGCCGGTGCTCGCGCCGGCCAGGATCCCCGAGCGCAGCTCGCGAAGGCCCTTGCAGATCCTCGCTCTGGGCTTGGGTGGTACCAGTCGGGACACGCCTGCCAAGGCGCCCTGCGCTCAGAGCTTGTGAAAAAATTGTCGCGAGCGAAGGGAGGTCGCGTTCCGCCGGAGCGCAGGACCGCTTCGCCGGGAGCGAAACGGCGCGCAAGCCCCGAAGGGGCGAGTCCCAAGGACGGGACGAGCAACCGGAGTGTATATTGAAATACATGAGGATTCTGAGCACCGCCGGAACGCGAGATCCCGAGCGCAGCAGATTTTTTCGCAAGCTCTCACTCCAGAAAGCTATCCACCAGTTCCCTAAGCCTATCCTTCGCCCCCTGGGGAATGGATACACCGTCTCCCACGAGGAGCGTGTCGAAATCGAGGTCCAGCAATTTCCGCACGCTTCGGCTCAACCCCACCGGATTATCCATGACCTCCTCCCGGAGCAACCCACACCGTCCGGGCGGGCTGCCGATCACCGCGTCTCCGACGATGAGGAGCCGACGCGCCCGCCAATAGAATGCGACTTCACCCGGCGACTTGCCCGGAACGCCGATCACCTCGATCGGACCGATTTTTTCGCCAATCCGCAACGCCTCATCGATCTCGGCCCCTTGGCTACGGGCGTGGTGCGCATCATCCGGGTGGATGGCCGTTTTTGCCCCAGTGCGCAGCCGAACCAGGTTGGCCGCACGTGAGTGGTTGCGGTTGGTGAGCAGGATCCGCCTCATCCCGAGCTGAGCGATCGTCTCCAGGTCTTCTTCGTTGGGCTTAACCGGGTCGAAGCAAAGGTTACCCTGCCGGTGGCGAATGAAATGGCCGTTGAATTCATAGCCGTGGGGCTCTGAAAACCAGGACCAGGTGAAGATGTCGCTCGCGATTTCTTGCATGGCATCTGTGCTCCACCGAGTTGGTGCCTCTTTCGTTCTCGCCGTAAGATCCCAATAGCACGCTCTCTTCGCTTGGGTAATGGCAGAACACATTCTCTTTCTCACCGGGAAACTCGCCGAGAAAAGCTTGCACCGCGTGCTGGCCGCGATGCAAGCCCTGGAGTTTACCTACGAGGTGAGACAGCTGGGGATCAGCGTCGCGGCGCTCATGACCGCGGATCTCATCCGGCGCAGGCTTGACGATGTGGGACAAGCGGACCGCATCGTGCTGCCAGGACGCTGCCGAGGGGATATCGATGCGTTGAGCCATCACTTCGGGATACGCTTCGAACGGGGACCGGAGGAGCTCAAGGATCTACCTGGCTATTTTGGCAAAGAGAACAAGCAAAGGGATCTGAGCCTGCATGATGTCACTCTCTTCGCCGAGATCGTCGATGCCCCGCGCATAGGCATAGAGGCCATCATCGAGTGCGCGACCCGATACTCCAAAGACGGAGCGGATGTGATCGACGTGGGCTGCCTTCCGGATACCCCTTTTCCGCACCTTGAAGAAACGGTGCAAGCCCTGCAGCAGGCGGGATTCCGGGTGAGCCTGGACTCGACCCAAGAAGAGGAGTTGCTGCGTGGGGGCAGGGCGGGCGCGGATTATTTGCTCAGCCTGAACGAAGAGACGCTTTGGATCGCGGACGAAGTCGCCGCCACCCCGGTGCTGATCAGTGCCGTGCCCGCTGAAATCGAGACCCTGTACCGCAACATCGAGGCAATGGAAAAGAAGGGCCGTGCGTACTACGCCGACCCCATCTTGGAGCCCATCCACTTGGGGTTCACCGATTCCCTGCTGCGCTATCATGCGCTGCGCGCGCGGTTCCCTCAAGCCGCCATCATGATGGGCGTGGGTAATCTCACCGAGCTTACCCACGCGGACACCGCGGGCATCAACGCGATACTGATGGGCATCATCTCGGAGCTGCGGGTAACGAGCATCCTCACCACCGAGGTGAGTGAGCATTGCCGCAGCGCTGTCCGCGAGGCCGAGCTCGCACGGCGCATCCTGTACGCCGCGCGCGAAGAAACCATGCCCCCCCAACATATCGATCCAGGTCTGATGGCCTTGCACGAGCGAAAACCCTTCCCCTACGATCTCGATGAGATCCGGGAGATGGCGCAAGCGATCAAGGACAAAAACTTCCGCATCCAGGTGAGCCGAGCCGGGATCCACATTTACAACAGCGAAGGATTGCATACGGCCCAAGATCCCTACGATCTTTTTTCCTATCTCGATGTGGAGGAGGATGGGCCGCATGCGTTTTATCTGGGGCTCGAGCTTGCGCGCGCGCAGATCGCCTGGCAGCTCGGCAAACGCTACCAACAGGACGAAGAGCTTGACTGGGGGTGCATGGTAGAAAAGGCCGAGCGGGATCTGAGCCGCTTCGCCCCCGAACGGAGCACCTTGAAAGCGCGCCGCCGGTTCCGGCACCGTCCCTCGGGGAAGTAGACACGTGAGCAGCATCATCGCGGAGCCCTGGTAATGGCATCCAGAAGCGTTGTGAGCGAAGAGGAAATCATCCGGCTAGCGGTAGAGTTGGGCATGCGGCTTAAGGAACGACAGCTTAAGCTCGCCACGGCCGAATCCTGCACCGGTGGCTGGCTGGGACAGGCCATCACCTCCGCGGGCGGAAGCTCGCAATGGTATGAACGAGGCTTTATCACCTATTCCAACGCAGCCAAGCAGGAGATGCTGGGGGTGCGTCTTGAGACCATCACAAGAGATGGCGCGGTAAGCGAGCAGGCGGCACGCGAGATGGCCGAAGGGGCGCTCGCCCGCAGCCGTGCGGATATCGGGATCGCGGTAACCGGGATCGCCGGGCCAGAGGGTGGCAGTGCAACGAAACCTATCGGCACGGTGTGGTTCGCCATGGCGCAAAAACAACAGCCGACGCTCGCCGCGAAAAAACACTTTGGCGGCGACCGGGCGGAGGTCCGCTCGCAATGCGTGATATACGCTTTGGTGATGTTAAATAAACGGCTGCTATCGTAGGAGAGCGTTTGCCAACGGCACCGATCGCACGATATACCGATGGAACGCGATGTGACCCAGCGTATGTTTTTCGCCCTGTGGCCGGATGAGGAGGTGCGAGCGGCCATTGGTTCATTCGCATCGGCATTGCCCCTACGCGGCGTGCGGCCGATCCCCCCCGAGGATCTTCATGCCACCTTAGTTTTTCTCGGCAGCATCACCCGCGAGACCCGCCGTACCCTCGAGTGTGGCGTCGATGGCTTGCGTAGGCGGCCGTTTGCGCTGGCACTAGACGCCCACGGCTGGTGGCGCAGACCTCAGGTGCTTTGGGTAGGTGCCTCAACGGTGCCCCCGGAGCTGGCTCAACTGGTTGCTGGTCTTAAATCGGCCGCTGCGGAGCTGGGCTTGAAAACCGATCCCAGACCCTATCAACCGCATGTGACCATCGCCCGTAAGGTCAACCGCCCTACAGATGTGAGCGCTTTCCAGCCTATCGCTTGGAAAGTGGCGGATTTTTGTCTCGTCGAGTCCGTTACCGGCGCGGGCGGTGCGGCCTATTGCGTGCGCCGGAGCTGGTCCTTCACCCCCTGATGCGGACATGCCTCTGTCGCGCTAAGCTTTGTGGTAACCTTTGGCTATTTCTCGGAATGGGGATGCTAAGCGAATTCGTTGAGAGGAAACAGGATGCAGGAGGAAAAAAGACGGGCGTTAAGCGCGGCGCTGAGCCAGATCGAACGACAGTTTGGTAAAGGCTCGGTGATGCGCATGGGCGATGTGGGTGTGGTCCGGGATGTGGACACGATCTCCTCCGGCTCTCTCGCCCTGGATATCGCACTTGGGGTGGGCGGGCTGCCGCGCGGGCGCGTGATGGAGATCTACGGTCCGGAGTCATCGGGCAAGACCACCATGGCATTGCACGCGATCGCGGAGATGCAAAAGGCCGGCGGCACCGGTGCTTTTATAGATGCCGAACATGCGCTGGATCCGGTTTATGCGGCGAAGCTTGGGGTCGACGTGGACGAGCTACTGCTGTCGCAACCCGATACCGGTGAGCAGGCCCTCGAAATCACCGATATGCTGGTTCGTTCCGGGGCGGTCGATGTGATCGTCATCGACTCGGTCGCGGCTTTGACGCCAAAAGCGGAGATCGAGGGTGAGATGGGAGACAGCCACATGGGATTGCAGGCGCGTTTGATGTCGCAGGCGCTGCGCAAGCTCACAGCCAACATCAAGCGTGCCAACACCCTGATGATATTTATCAATCAGATCCGCATGAAGATCGGCGTGATGTTCGGAAACCCCGAAACCACCCCGGGGGGCAATGCTTTGAAATTCTACGCCTCGGTGCGGCTAGACATACGGCGCATCGGTGCCATCAAGAGCGGGGACGAGGTCATCGGCAACGAAACACGCGTGAAAGTGCTCAAGAACAAGGTGGCGCCTCCGTTCAAAGAAGCACTGTTCGATATTTTGTATGGTGAAGGCGTCTCGCGCGAGAGCGAACTCATTAATCTCGGGATCCAGTACAGTGTGCTCGAGAAGACCGGGGCTTGGTATAGCTACCAGGGGAATCGCTTGGGCCAGGGCAAAGATAACGTGCGTACGTTTTTGAAGGCCAACCCCAGCGTGCGTGACGCTCTAGAGGCCGAGATCCGTGCCAAAGCGCTGCCTAGCGCAAAGCAAGCGACGTCCGGGGAGACCAGGGAGGCCAAAGCCTGAGCGAGATCTACCGCGCTTGCTTCCGGGCCGCCCTTGCGCTCCTTGCCCAGCGCGAGCACTCTCGCCTTGAAGTCCAGAGCAAGCTCTTGGCACGGGGATTTGCCCACGAGCTCGCCGTCCAAGTAGTAGCGCAGCTTGAAGAGCAAGGCATTTTGAGTGAAAAACGCTATGTGGAGACCTTTGTCTATCAACGCGTCAACAAGGGGCAAGGACCGTTGAAGATCATTCAGCAATTGCGAGAGCGTGGTCTAAAAGAAGGCATGGTCGCCGAGTATGTGTCGATTGGTTCCCGCGAATGGTTGCAGCGGGCCGCCGAGGTCCGCGCTAAGCGTTTTGGCGCCGAGCTGCCGCGAGAGGCGCAGGAAAGGGCGCGCCAGTCCCGCTTTTTGCAATCTCGCGGCTTCACCACAGAGCAGATTAAGCGGGTGCTGCGTCCCAGCGACGAATTGCTATGAGCAGCAGCGCGGAGCTTCGCGAGCTCTTCCTCGATTTTTTTAAGAAGCACGATCACCAGCTCGTGCCGAGCAGCCCGCTGGTCCCGGCGAATGACCCAACCCTGCTCTTTACCAACGCCGGTATGGTGCAATTCAAAGACGTCTTTCTCGGCAACGAAGACCGGCCATACAAACGGGCGGCCTCCAGCCAATGCTGTGTGCGGGCAGGCGGCAAACATAATGACCTCGAAAACGTGGGCTATACCGCGCGTCACCATACCTTCTTCGAGATGCTGGGCAATTTCAGTTTCGGGGATTACTTCAAACGGGAAACCATAGGCTATGCCTGGGAGTTTTTAACGGGGACCCTTGAGTTGCCCCGGGATCGACTTTGGATCTCGGTGTTCAAAGACGACCATGAGACCGCCGCGATTTGGCGCGAGAAGATCGGCGTGGCGGCGGATCGCATCGCACGTTGCGGGGAGATGGACAACTTTTGGACCATGGGGGTCACGGGCCCTTGTGGACCGTGCACCGAGATCTACTACGATCACGGCCCGCAACTGCCGGGTAGTCCGCCCGGTGGCAGGGGACAAGAAGACGACCGCTACGTGGAGATCTGGAACCTTGTGTTCACCCAGTATGACCGAGACGCCGAGGGTAAGTTGACACCCATACCCCGGCCCTGCGTCGACACAGGGATGGGTCTAGAGCGCATCGCCGCCGTCATGCAGGGCGTGCACAGCAACTATGAGATAGACAGCTTTCAGCATTTGATCAAGGCGATCGCGGCTTTTTGCGGCGGCAAAGATTTAAACCAAACCTCGCTACAGGTGATCGCCGATCACATTCGATCTTGTGCCTTCATTGTCGCGGAAGGTGTCGTGCCCTCGAACGAAGGCCGCGGTTATGTGTTGCGGCGCATTATCCGCCGTGCCATTCGCCACGGACATAAGCTGGGCTTAGGTGAGCCTTTTTTCTATCAGCTCGTCGCTGTCCTAGGCCATGACATGGGACAGGCCTATCCGCATCTCGTGCGGGCGCAAGCGATGGTGGAGCGGGTGCTGCGGCAAGAAGAAGCGCGATTTGCAGAGACCCTGGATCAGGGGCTTAAGGTTTTGGATCAGGCGATAGGCAAACTAAGCGGCCGCACCATCCCTGGGAAAATGGTGTTTCAGCTATACGACACCTTTGGCTTCCCAGTCGATCTCACGGCGGACATCGCACGCGAGCGTGCGCTTAACCTCGACATGCCAGGGTTTGAACAAGCGATGCAAGAACAACGCGCGCGCGCCCGTGCGGCAAGCCAGTTTCAGGTGGCGGTGGGTGCCGCGTTGTTGCCTAAGCTCTCGCAAAAAGACGCGCCAGAGAAAACAGCGTTCTGTGGCTATGATTTCCTGAAAAAACGAACGCTCATCACCCATGTGTTCATCGACGGAGAGGCGGTCGATGTCGTGGAGACAGGACAGAGCGGGGTTCTGGTGTTACGCGAAACCCCTTTTTATGCGGAGTCCGGTGGCCAGGTGGGCGACATAGGAATCATTCGAGCAGGAAAAGGCGCTTTTGTGGTGAGTGATACCCAGAAGCGTGCAGGCGTGCATCTGCACCTGGGGATGGCTACGATGGGGGAGCTGCGCGTCGGGGACCCGGTGCAAGCCATGGTTGACGGCAAAGTTCGCCTGGCTACGGTGTTGAACCACTCTGCAACGCATCTCCTGCACGCCGCGCTACGGTGCGTGTTGGGTGAGCACGTAGTGCAAAAGGGCTCATTGGTGGCTCCCGACCGATTGCGTTTCGACTTCTCGCATTGCGAACCGGTGTTGCCCCAACAACTGCGGGAAATCGAGTACTTAGTGAATCGCGAGATCCGAAGAAATCACCCGGCTAGAGCCCAGACCATGCCCATGGAGAACGCTCTTCAGAGCGGCGCGTTGGCGCTATTCGGCGAAAAATACGAAGAGTCGGTGCGGGTGTTGCGCATGGGGGATTTTTCCATCGAACTTTGTGGTGGCACGCATGCCAAGCGCACCGGTGACATCGGCTTGTTTAAAATCCTATCGGAGTCCGGCGTCGCATCGGGGATCCGCCGCATTGAAGCACTCACGGGGGAAGCGGGGCTCGAATGGATAGAACAAACGGAGATCCGACTCGGGGATATCGCTGCTCACGTGAAGGCCTCGCGCGAGGAGGTTGCAGAAAAAGTGCGCCAGCTTGTGCAACGTGCGCGCTTACAAGAGAAAGAACTACAAATGCTTAAGAGCAAGCTTTCCACTCAAAAAGGAACGGATCTCTGTGAGCAGGCGGTGGAGATCGGGGGTGTCAAGGTGCTCGCCGCCCGGATTGAACGAGCCGATGTGGGGGAGTTGCGGAACGCCGTCGATCAACTGCGGGACAAACTCGGCACCGCAGCGGTCGTGTTAGCGACAGTCGATGATTCCAAAGTGCGGCTCATCGCCGGGGTCACAAAAAACGCAACGACCAAACTTAGCGCGAGCGAGCTGGTAAACTACGTTGCGGCTCAAGTGGGTGGCAAAGGAGGGGGCCGGGAAGATCTGGCACAAGCCGGGGGCACTGATCCCAGCAAGCTCACGAGCGCTTTGGCCGGGGTTGCGGATTGGGTCAAACACCGACTCGAGAGTTAGCTCTGGATGTATCGTGCAGAGGCCTCTTCAACGCTTCTATCCAGTTGCTCGCTACCTAAGAGCCTGTCGGACTTAGGATGAATCTACGACGGCGGTGGGAAGTCGGTCCATTGTTCCGATCATTTTTGTTAAATAGAACGCGTTTTTCGCCTCAAATGAGCGAAAAACTGTCCTCGATTTCCCACTCGCCTCGCTACCATCCGCTAAGTCCGACAGGCTCCTAGCGTAGTAGCTTCTCATCGTCCACGCATGGCGCTTCTGGTGCAAAAGTATGGTGGCACGTCGGTGGGCAGCGTTGAGCGCATCAAAGCCGTTGCCCAACGGCTGTTAAAAACCCGCCACGGCGGCCACCAGCTGGTGGTGGTGGTGTCGGCCATGAGCGGAGAAACGGACCGCCTGCTGAGTTTGGCCAGAGGGATAAGCGCACATCCCAATGGGCGCGAGTTGGATGTGCTGCTGGCAACAGGAGAGCAGGTGACGATTGCGCTATTGTGCATGGCTTTGGAGACCCTTGGATGTCCGGCGCGGTCCTATCTGGCTTCCCAAGTTAAGATCAGCACCGACGGTACGTATAACAAAGCACGCATCCTAAGCATTGACAGTGGCCCTATCCGCGAGGCTCTCCAGGCCGGCAAAGTCGTAGTAGTCGCTGGCTTTCAGGGGGTCGATGTCGACGGCAATATCACAACGCTGGGTCGCGGAGGCTCCGACACCACAGCGGTCGCTCTCGCTGCGGCGCTGAAAGCCGAGGAGTGCCAAATTTATACCGATGTGGACGGTGTTTATACCACCGATCCGAAGATCGTTTCCGAGGCCCGCCGGCTTGCTCAGATCACCTACGAAGAGATGCTGGAGATGGCAAGCCTTGGCGCTAAAGTGCTTCAGATCCGATCGGTGGAATTTGCCAGTAAGTACGGGGTTCCAGTGCGGGTGCTGTCTTCCTTTGGAGAGGGCGAAGGCACACTGATAAAAGCTGAGGACAATACCATGGAACAAGTTCTAATTTCGGGGGTCACCGCCAACCGCGATGAAGCCAAGGTCACGCTAGTCGGCGTCCCGGACAAGCCGGGTATTGCCAGCGCGATCCTTGGCCCGATAGCGCAGTGCAACATCGAAGTCGATATGATCGTGCAGAACATCGGCTCCGATGGAACGACGGACTTCACGTTCACGGTACACCGTAACGACTACCAGCGGACGATGGAAATTCTTAAGGATGTGGCCAGCCAAACGAATGCTCGGCAGATCGAGGGTGATAATAGGATCGCCAAGATTTCAGTCATCGGTGTGGGTATGCGTTCGCATGCGGGTATAGCGGTCCAAATGTTTGGGGCGTTGGCAGCGGAGGGAATAAATATCCGCATGATCTCCACATCGGAGATCAAAATCTCTGTGGTCGTGGACGAGAAGTACTTGGAGCTAGCCGTACGCACCTTGCATTGCGCATTTGGGCTAGAACAGGAGCCGCAAATTTCTTGAACTTTGGAAAGTCTTTGGAAAGCGGCCGCTAGTATCAATCGAAGTGCCCAGTGTTACAATAAGCAATGCCTCGATGCATCGGGGCAAATCTGGGGGAGGGGATGAACTTTGGTGGCCTTGCAGGGACCTAAGCTTTAACATCCCCGCATGTACATTTTTATGGAGTGTGAAGAAATGCTTATCCTGACCAGACGAGTGGGCGAATCGGTGGTGATTGGGGATGATGTAAACATCACGGTGTTAGGCATTAAGGGAAACCAAGTTAGGCTTGGAGTCAACGCGCCAAAAGAAATCCCGGTTCACCGGGAAGAAATCTACCAGCGGATCCAGCAAGAAAAGAACAAGGCGCAAGAAGAAGTTTCTCCTAGAGTCGGGGCTGATTCTGCGAACGCAGACGAGTTCCAACCGGGCTAGCTCTTTACGCCTCTGATATCACAAATTATGCTTTTGGCCAGCTCAGATATAGCTGAGCGCTTGACCCAAGGGGCGAGGCGGAAACAGAAAAAGACACTTAACGTGTCTTTTTCCCGCCGAGCGGGTGACCGTGGACGGTCACCCTGGAAAAACGCTACAGGGACGTAATGGTATAAGCTTTAATTAGAGCGAGGCGGGAACAATCGACCGGAGAGATGGCCGAGCGGCTGAAGGCGCTCCCCTGCTAAGGGAGTATGGGGTCAAAGCTCCATCGAGGGTTCGAATCCCTCTCTCTCCGCCATAATACCAAGCCGATCCCGCAGGGTGGAGCAGGGGGTATGCGTGCCCGTAGCTCAGTTGAGCCAGCGGGAAAAGGGCAAGGTCCAGCGAACCTTGGGCATCGCGAGCGCCACGCCAGGGATGGCGGGCTGGGGATCATCGGAGCCACAAGCGGCTCGCCAAGGATGGCTGGTACCAAGGTCCATTAGTACGCGCCCGTAGCTCAGCTGGATAGAGCACCAGGCTACGAACTTGGGGGTCGGGAGTTCGAATCTCTCCGGGCGCGCCATTCCAAGGAATTCACAGGGCGTGCACGTGCTGTTTCGATGAGCTAGAGCTCTCGATAAACATCCCCCCCCGCACCAAGAAACTCGCGCGCCTTTTCCTGCATCCCCGACTCCAGTGCGTCCTGTGGACTGGCTATGCTATGCGCCTCTGCATAGTCACGCACTTCTTGGGTTATCTTCATGGAACAGAACTGCGGGCCACACATAGAACAAAAGTGAGCCAGCTTGTGCCCCTCTTTGGGCAAGGTCTCATCGTGAAATTCCCGCGCCCGTTCAGGGTCCAAACCGAGATTGAATTGATCCTCCCACCGGAACTCAAAGCGCGCGCGCGACAATGCGTTATCGCGCAGCTGTGCCGCCGGGTGTCCTTTAGCAAGATCCGCCGCGTGCGCCGCGATTTTATAAGCGATGATTCCCTCTTTTACATCTTCGCGGTTTGGAAGACCCAAGTGTTCCTTCGGAGTCACGTAACACAACATCGCTGTCCCATACCAGGCGATCATGGCCGCTCCAATGGCGGATGTGATGTGGTCATAGCCCGGCGCAATATCGGTGGTCAATGGCCCTAGGGTATAAAAGGGAGCCTCCCAACACACCTGCAACTCCTTCTCTACGTTCTCCCGGATCATATGCATGGGGACGTGGCCTGGGCCTTCGATCATCACTTGACAGTCCTGGGCCCATGCCCTTTTCGTCAGCTCACCTAAGGTTGAAAGCTCCGCGAACTGCGCTTCATCGTTGGCGTCGGCGATCGAACCGGGGCGCAGGCCGTCACCGAGAGAAAAACTCACGTCATAGGCCTTCATGATCTCGCAGATCTCCTCGAAGTGCCCGTAGAGAAAACTTTCCCTATGGTGCGCCAGACACCACTTGGCCATGATAGCCCCGCCGCGCGATACGATCCCCGTCACCCGCTTTGCTGTCAGCGGGATGTACGCCAAACGCACGCCCGCATGAATGGTGAAATAGTCTACGCCCTGTTCCGCCTGCTCGATCAGGGTGTCGCGGAAGATCTCCCACGACAGTTCCTCCGCCTTCCCCTCAACCTTTTCCAGCGCCTGATAGATAGGAACCGTTCCGACAGGCACGGGAGAATTTCGTATGATCCACTCCCTTGTCTCGTGAATGTGTTTACCCGTGGATAAGTCCATCACGGTGTCGGCGCCCCATCGCACGGCCCAGATCATCTTGGCAACTTCTTCTTCTATCGAAGAGCTCACCGCTGAGTTGCCGATGTTGGCATTGACCTTGACCAAAAAATTACGGCCGATGATCATGGGCTCGAGCTCGGGATGATTGATGTTTGCCGGTATGATGGCCCGGCCTCGCGCCACCTCATCGCGCACGAATTCCGAAGTCAGTTTTTTAGGGATAGTCGCCCCAAACCATACGCCTGCATGATGATTGAGCAAGCCAGTGTCTTTTACCTCCTCCAGACGCATGCTTTCCCTCACCGCCACGAACTCCATCTCCGCTGTGATGATCCCCTTTCTCGCGTGATGCATTTGGGTTACGTTCTTGCCTGCTTGCGCTCGCCTAGGGCTCGGGATAAGCGGAAACCGCAGCTCGGTGGAACGATGAACGCGCTGGCGCCCGTATTCAGAGCTAGGACAAGACAACTGTTTGGAATCACGGCGTTCCTCTATCCACACGCTGCGCAAAGCAGGAAGCCCTTTGCGAACATCGGCGTTAAAGTTGGGATCGGTGTAAGGTCCGGAGGTGTCATAGACGGTGATCGGCGGATTGCGGAAAGACCCCGCCGCGTGATTGCTTGCCGACTGCCGGATCTCGCGCATGGGCACTCGAATATCCGGACGGTGACCGCCCACATAGATCTTTTGGGAATTTGGAAACGGCTGAACGGCGTTAATATCGCCCATCACAGGCGCCGTTACGTCAGGAACTGCGCTCATTTTCAATACCTCGTCCAGAAACCACTATTCCTACGAGCAGCTAGCTCGCCCTCAAAGCGCGCCCCGAGCTCCGCGAAGGAAGCACCGCGCCGCTTCCCTGCGCCGGTATTACCCGGGTCAGGTTCGAAGGGTGTTTCTCAGCCGTGCGCGGAAAAGCACAGGCACCCCTAGCTGCATTTGCGATAGTAACACTATAATAATGCATCGTCCTTGACTTAAGCCCGTAAGATCCATTCACCGAGAAAGGAAATTCCCCCACGATGAATTTTAAACAAGCGCGGATCAACATGATTGAGCAGCAGATCAGGCCATGGGAAGTTCTGGACCAACGCGTGCTTGATCAAATCGGAGAAATCCCGCGGGAAGAGTTTGTGCCGCAACGATTTCGCGAACTGGCGTTTTCCGACACCGAGATCCCGCTGGGGCACGGGGAAGTGATGATGTCGCCCAAGCTTGAGGCGCGAATGGTGCAGGCCCTTCGCCTTCAGCCCGATGATACAACGTTGGAAATAGGCACCGGCAGCGGTTACGTGACCGCCCTGTTGGCAAGCCTGAGCAAACAGGTTCTAAGCATCGAGCTTTATCCCGATTTTACCCAAAGCGCCGCAGAGAAACTGGCCCGGCTCTCGCTAAGCAATGTGGACCTGTTCACCGGCGACGGGATCCACGGATGGGGAAAAGGGATCCCTTACGATGCTATTGCCGTCACAGGCTCGGTGCCATTGCTCAGTGAGCATTTCCAACGCCAGCTCAAGCTTGGAGGGCGCTTGTTTTTGATCGTGGGGCAAGCGCCTATTATGGAGGCGCGGCTGATCACGTGCGTGAGCGAAAACGAGTGGAATAGCGAGCCTTTGTTTGAAACCGATCTTCCACCGCTCGCTGGCGCAGCGGTCCCGGAACGGTTCGTCTTCTAAGCCATGGCGCAGTCCCTCGCACCCGCCGAATTAAGGGAGCAACTGAGCACCAGCGAAGGGCCCTCTTTGCTTTTGGATGTCAGAGAGGACTGGGAATACCAAATATGTCACTTAGAAGGCAGCCGAAACTGTCCAGTATCGCAGGTACCTACGCTGCTCGAAGAGCTGGACCCCGATACCCCGACGGTGGTTATCTGCCATCACGGGGTACGCAGTCAGCACGTTGCCGAGTTTCTTGA
>JBOIEG010000070.1:0-2697 GCA_050740915.1 Gammaproteobacteria bacterium
CAGCCCAACAGATTTTTTGATACCCAAAATTTCGGACCTATAGAACGTAACTTTATTCCAAGTAATGAATCAGATGCATAAATACGCCTCAGATCAGTACCCACAAATTCTGCGGAGGAGGCATAAAATCAATGAGGATGAGATCCCGGCAATGGATAAGCGCGAATTTTTTTATTGTCGCCTGGCGGTGGAACCGGCAAGCTATACACTGCTGAAGCACGGGACTCAAACGCCGCGTGGACAAGTCTGGATCTATGTCAATAAACCTGAGTCTATTGCTAGGGCAAACGCGCGTTATCCTATCGTACAGTCCTATGTGGATATTTTTGTTTCGGGCTGTCAGGAGCAGGAGCAACGCTATGCACTCAAGGATTTTGCGAATGAATGTGTTGCCAGTACCAGCGACTGGTCAACAGCGTGGGTGAATGATCGGCTTTATCCACGACGGCCGTTTATTTATCAGCCAAAAGCAGGCCAGATCGATAAGTTGCTCAAGGAAAAGCTCCCCGATTACTTTCAGCAGATCCATATCGAGTCGGCGGATTAAATGCTTTATTCGGTAGTGAGGTGAGGAAATGTCATGAGCGCGTTTTTAATTGTACTTATTATTCTGGCGCTGTTAGTACCGCTGGCGATTGCCAAGCTGCTCATGCAATCGCTTGGACGGCATTATGTGTTCGAGCGGTGGCAGGAGGCCGCCGAGGGCCAATTTCCGCCCGGCTTCCCCTTTGAACCCTGAGTCCTATCCCGTCCAGAGGGGTGACGCAGTGCACGATCGCGGGCAAACTGATCAGCCATGACGCGCGATACCACAGCGCCGGGCACCGCGCCGGCCGAGGGCCACCAACCCGAGCTCACGCGGGTCATGGGCCCGAAGTTGCTCTTCTTCTTCGTGATCGGCGACATCCTGGGCACCGGGATCTACGCGCTGACCGGCAACGTCGCCAGCCGGATCGGCGGCGCGTTGTGGGTGCCGTTCGTCGGGGCGTTCTTCGTTGCGTTCCTGACCGCGTTCAGCTACCTGGAACTGGTCGGGAAGTACCCGCGGGCGGCCGGGGCGGCGCTCTATACCAACCGCGCCTTCAGGCTCCCGTTCCTCACGTTCCTGGTCGCGTTCGCCGTGATGTGCTCCGGCATCACCTCGGCGTCGTCGGCGTCGCTCGCGTTCGGCAGCGCCTACCTCCGGCAGTTCTGGTCCGCCGCGCCGATCGTGCCGGTCGCGATCGGGTTCATCCTGGTCATCGCGTCGATCAACTTCCGCAGCGTCTCGGAGTCGGTGAAGACCAACGTCGTGCTCACCACGATCGAGCTCTCCGGGCTGCTGATCATCATCGGAATCGGGATCTACGCCATCGGCACCGGTGCCGGCGAGCCGGGCCGGCTCACCGAGATCAACCCACCGGCCGACACCGGAGTCCTGCTGGCGGTCACCGCTGCTACCTCGCTGGCCTTCTTCGCGATGGTCGGGTTCGAGGACTCGGTGAACATGGCCGAGGAGACGAAAGATCCGGCCAGGATCTTCCCGCGCTCGCTGCTCTCCGGTATGGCCGGCGCCGGTCTGATCTACGTCCTGGTGGCGATCACCTGCTCGCTGCTGGTCTCGGCCGGCGACCTGGCGGCCGCCAAGTCGGGTGCCCTGCTCAGAGTGGTCGAGGTCGGGGCGCCGGGGTTCAACCTCGACATCTTCGCTGCCATCGGGCTGCTCGCGGTGGTCAACTCCGCGTTGATCAACATGCTGATGGCCAGCCGGCTGCTCTACGGGATGGCCAACGAGCGGATCCTGCCGAGGGCCTTCGGCGCGGTGCACCCGTTCCGCCGCACGCCGTGGGTGTCCATCCTGGTGACCAGCGCGATCGCCGTCGCGTTGATCTCCATCGCCGGTGCCGACGGCGTGGCCAGGCTCGGCGGCACGACGTCGCTGCTGCTGCTCGTCGTATTCACCGTGGTCAATATCGCCTGCCTGGTGCTGCGTCGGGAAACGGTTGGGCACAAGCACTTCCGGGCGCCCACGTGGGCCCCGGTGCTCGGCGCGGTGCTCTGCGCGTATCTCGCCCTCCCGGTGCTGTCCGGCCGGCCGGCCGACGACTACTACATCGCCATCGGCCTGGTCGCCGTCGGCATCGTGCTGTGGTTCGTGAACCGGCTCTTCGTCGGCAAGGTCGAGTTCGACCCGCGAAAGTTGACCAAGGAAGGCGCCGCAGGACCAGCCGACCGGGAATGATCGTCGTCGGCAGGGAGGCCGCCGATTATTGCGTCAGGCGCGTCCTTTGCGCTCTCAGAACACGGTATCGAGCGTATTCGAAAGCGCGAAGGACAACCCATAGCGGCTGTACCAATCGAGGATCGCCACCAGAAACATAAAGCCCGCCCGCATCGGGAGGTAGGTGATGTCTGTCCTGAGCTTGTCGAAGGGTCGGTGGACTTCCGTTAAAGCTACCGAGTGGCGAGAGGATCGCCGCCAGCCTCTTCTTTCTCACCACTCACCACTAAGCGCCGCACATACGTAGGATCTTTAAACTTATTGAATTATAAGGGGAACTAACGAGGTTTCACTCGATCCCATAGAGCAACCAAGCACGATTGACTCTAGTCATAAGGGGGACCGAGTGAAACAACGACAAGCTATCACGATGGTAGAGCGGATCAAGCGGGTGTTTTCGACTCAGGAGCTGAACGGAGTGGGCAAGGAGGTGGGCT
>JBOIEG010000071.1:0-1784 GCA_050740915.1 Gammaproteobacteria bacterium
CCTTTCGGTATGGCGGGGCTCGCGGCGGATGGCAGCGAGCTCATGCCTTGGGCCTGGGGCATCAACGGTTGCGCCTCGGTCGTTGGCGCGGTGCTGGCGACGCTCGTCAGCGTGCATCTGGGTATAACGCGGTGCTTATTACGGCTTGTTTCCTGTATGTGCTTGCTTGGGCCTGCGCTCCATGACGCCGACCAGGAGTGGACAATGGAGCAAGATCCCCAAACTTATTGCTACAATTTTATTTTCACTTCTAACTGAGTAAAGCGGAAAGATAAATCCATGAGCCACCCCGACGATCAAAGCCGAGCGGAAGAGGTAATAGGGGAGGTTAGGGAAACCTTGGCCGCCGGTGACCCCGACCATCTTTCGGACACCCTGAGCGGACTACATCCCGCCCAGATCGCCGATCTGCTGGAAAGCCTTCCCACCCGCGAGCGTGATGAACTGTGGCGTTATGTTGCGCCGGAATTGGAAGGCGATGTCCTCTCGCACGCGCAGGATGGGGTGCGCACAGCCTTACTGGAGCAGATGCAGCCGGAGGAAGTCGCCGCTGTCACCAAAGAGCTGGAGACAGATGACGCAGCCGACATACTGCAAGACCTGCCACACACGATGGTCGATGAGGTACTGCAGTCGCTGAATGCGCAAAATCGCGCCCGGATCTCCTCCGCGCTCTCCTACCCGGAAGACAGCGCCGGGGGGTTGATGAACATCGATGTCGTCACGGTGCGCAGTGACGTTGCCCTGGAGATGGTTATCCGCTATCTGCGCTGGCAAGGTAAGCTGCCCGCCAAAACCGATACCTTGATCGTCGTCGACCGCGAGAACCATTACCTGGGGCTGCTTCCCCTCACCACCGTACTCTGTGCTGATCCAGAAGCGGCGGTGAGTGAGGTTATGGATACCCAAACTGAGGTAATAGCCGTGAGCACCCCCTCGGCCGATGTGGCGAAGCTATTTGAGCAACGCGACTTGCTATCTGCGGCCGTGGTCAATGAAAACGGACAGTTGTTGGGGCGGATCACCGTCGATGACGTGGTCGACGTGATCCGGGATCAGAGCGACCATTCGCTGATGAGCTTGGCTGGGCTCGACGAGGAAGACGATATGTTCGCGCCTGTGCTGACCACCACCAAGCGGCGCGCTATGTGGCTGGGTGTCAATCTTGCGACAGCGTTTCTCGCCGCTTGGGTGATCGGGCGCTTCGAGCACGCCATCGAGCAGCTGGTCGCTCTCGCCGTATTGATGCCGGTGGTCGCGAGCATGGGCGGGATCGCAGGCAGCCAAACCCTGACCATAGTCATCCGCGGTCTCGCGCTGGGCCAGGTTAGCGGCTCCAACGCCCGCGCATTGCTAGTTAAGGAGCTGGCGGTCGCTGTGGTGAACGGATTGCTGTGGGCAAGCGTAGTGGGACTGATCGCCTTCGGGTGGTTTGAGAGCCTAAAACTGGGGATCGTGTTCGGGGCGGCTATCCTTATCAACTTGTTTGCCGCGGCCTTCACGGGAGCTTTGTTGCCTTTAGCCTTGAAGGCGATGCACGTCGACCCGGCGCTGGCCGGTGGGGTGATCCTGACCACGGTGACCGATGTCGTGGGCTTTATGTCGTTTCTCGGGCTTGCGACCCTGTTTTTGCTCTAGTGTAGTGTCCCTTAAATAGCTTTACAGGTAAGCCGCCTTCTTTTTCCCTCGGGGCAGGGTGGATCCGGGCTTGATCTGCTCCATCTTGACCCGCGCCCGCTCGATCTTCTTGATGATGTCCTCGACGGTGGCCGTCCAGATGAAGG
>JBOIEG010000072.1:0-1048 GCA_050740915.1 Gammaproteobacteria bacterium
CCTTTCGGTATGGCGGGGCTCGCGGCGGATGGCAGCGAGCTCATGCCTTGGGCCTGGGGCATCAACGGTTGCGCCTCGGTCGTTGGCGCGGTGCTGGCGACGCTCGTCAGCGTGCATCTGGGTATAAACGCGGTGCTTATTACGGCTTGTTTCCTGTATGTGCTTGCTTGGGCCTGCGCTCCATGACGCCGACCAGGAGTGGACAACGGAGCAAGATCCCCAAACTTATTGCTAATTTTATTTTCACTTCTAACTTGAGTAAGCCGAAAGATAAATCCATGAGCCACCCCGACGATCAGGGAGTAAAGAGGGAGTAAAGGGGAGGAGTAAAGCTTAGCACGGAATAAAAGGGGTGCGTCCCCGTTTTCCCCCCGTTTTCCCTTCCGTTTTCCCTCCTCGGCCCGGCTTTCGTGCTTTTGAGTCAACACGCGTGCTGCATTTACCCGCTCGGCCCATTCCCGACCGGACGATTTTGACATATGTCATATTATCACTACCTTATACGACATTTCTCAAGTGTTATTCCAGCTGCGCTGGTACCCTAACGTTACCAACGTTCTTAACCTCAAAATCAATCGGCGGGTTCACATTAGAAATGTGTCTATCGGCGTCACTAAGGGAACGTCCATAGTGGCGAACCGATATTTGGATTTCTTTCACGGAAAGTGCTCCTGAATTTTCGATGTAGACCGTATGGACGACCGTATTTTGATTGGCGGTTGGTTGGTCAAGGAGAACTGTTCGGGATCCGTTTACTTGGAGCGCTTGGGCTTTGAGTTTTTGTTCGCGGACTACGTTCTGTAAAAAGAAGTAGCTTACGGTTGGGTACGCGATCGAGATAAGGAGAGCTAGCCCGCTTATAACTAAGCTCCATCGCTCGTACTTGTTCATTAGCTTTTCGCCCATTCTTCCGCCAAGTCATCTAGTGTAGTGTCCCTTAAATAACTTTACAGTTAAGCCGCCTTCTTTTTTCCCTCGGGGCAGGGTGGATCTGGGCTTGATCTGCTCCATCTTGACCCGCGCCCGCTCGATCTTCTTGATGATGTCC
>JBOIEG010000073.1:0-4120 GCA_050740915.1 Gammaproteobacteria bacterium
TGAACGGTCGGGGAGATAGGTAACAAAAAAGTCCGGGGACATAGGTTACACTTTTTGTATTGATCGGTCTTTTTTTGATCTTGAACAGATTATAGGGCTCCGAGTAGGTGAGGACGTTACCGCCCTCACCCCTCACAGATCCGAACGAGCGCAATTCGCGCATTCGGTTCCTCACTGTACAGATTCACTCACGAACAGGCGGGGATGGATGATTTTGGGCGCGGGTAAAGGTAAAGACTCCAATATCCGCCGAAATGCAGCCCAGGAGACGCGGCTCTGACGCGACCTTCGCGATAACCACTTGCGCCAGCAGCGTTGCGCTTGGTAGCTCAACTCTGCGAGCCGCCGGTGGTTACCAACGACGCCAAAGTAGGTGAAATGCCCCTTCAGCATCTGGCAAAGCCGATGGTACTGCTCCCGCAAGAGCCAGTGCCGCATACGCCGACACTGCCGATTGATCGCCTTAAGCGCACGCGCGAAGCGATCCTTGGCGGTCTGTTGCAATACCACGGGCTTGCCCTTCCGCGAGCGTCCCCACACATGGGTAAAGCCCAGGAAGTTGAAGGTGGTCGCCCCCGCCCGCTCTCCGCTACTATGCTGTGCGGCCGGATTGAATCGGAAATCGACCAGGCGAGTCTTGTCCGGATGCAGTTGCAACCCGTACTTCCCCAGCCGCTTTCCCAGCACCGCCAGTATCCGCTCCGCATCGGCTTTGTCGGCAAACAGCATGACAAAGTCATCGCAGTAGCGAACCAGCGTGCTCACCTCCGCGAGACGCGGTTGCACCTGTGCGGTGAACCATTCGTCCAGCACGTAGTGAAGATAGACGTTGGCCAAGAGCGGTGATAGAACCCCGCCTTGCGGAGTGCCGGTTTCGGGATAAAACAGCTGACCCTCCTCCAACACCCCGGCTTTGAGCCACTTATCGATCACCCTTCTTACCACACCATCCGTAACTCGTATGGCAAGACACTCCCGCAGTGGGGTAAATGGAATGCTGTCGAAGTATTTGCGGACATCAACGTCAAGCACCCATCGTCCACCCCGCCCCATGATCGTGCTCCAGATGACGCGCAGCGCTTGGTGGGCATTGCGACCCGGCCGGAAGCCGAACGAGCAGTCCTGAAAGTCCTGTTCGTAGATCGGCTCCAGCAGCATCACGATGGCTCGTTGCGCCACTTTATCCTCGAAGCACGGAATGCCGAGCCCGCGCTTTCCACCGTCCGATTTCGGTATGTAGTGCCGTCGAACCGGCGGCGCTTGATAACGGCCCGATTTGAGTCGCTCGACCAGACTGAGAAGGTTCTGCTCCAGGTTGGCCGCATAGTCTTCCGCGGTCGCGCCGTCGACTCCCACCGCGCCGTCCTTGCGGGTGCACTCGTAGGCATACTTCACCCACTCGTAATCGACATAGTGATTGAGCGAGGTGAACGCCATCCTTGGGTCGCGTCTTGCCAGTATGGCTATTCGCTCCTGTTTCGTTGACACACTTTCAGGTTTCAATGCCCCCTCCGTGTTTCTCAAGAACGATTCTGTATCAGCGGTGCCCCCCTTTCCTCGGCTGGGTCCACCCGAGCAGTGTTCCCCAACGTCGTCAGTACTACGAGGGCACTAAGACTTCCTGCGCCGAATACGGGGGCACTTATTGATTCGCTTCCCCGCCCCAACTCGCGTCTCTTCGTTCGCTCCCGCGCGGCAGAGACCTCCGCGCGGGCCTGGCCCCGTTCAAGCCCGGCGCCCTTGGCTAACTGGAGTTGGTCGAACGCAGGATCTCCCAGGTTCCTGGGGAATCCATCCCATACCTTTGCCCCGCTCTCGGACCCCGGCCAGTCTGGCTGATCTCACCTTGACGATCAGCACAGTGCCGTCCCCAACTCCACAACGTTGAAGACACCCGCAGTTACCACAATTTCGAGGCTCAATGACGCGGCTTCAGTATCTGCTGCCTACGCTTCACGAAGCACGTTACCATGCCCCATGCAAGGCTCGCTTCCGGCTGGTGGCTAGCCTTTGCCAGGAGGGAGTCGAACCCTCTGGATTCCAATGAAAGGTTTCCATCTGCTACATCAGACTTCCCCCTTTCCCAGGCTTATCCTGGCGCGATGTGGATTTGTGGGCAACAAGGACGTTGTCCATATATCCACAGCTTGGGCCTGTGGACCCTGTGGGTAACAGGGATGTTATCCACAAGTCCACAGGCCTCTCAGAGTCGGAGTGGGCTTCTCTCAGCGCCTAGATGCGTCGCGGGATTTTGGGTTTCTGCGCGTGAGCGTTCCATGGGCGTCTTCGATGCGCCGATGCTCTTCGAGCAGGCGACCGAGTTTGAGCGGGCCAAAGTATACGTTCCAGATACCGTTGTCGATCTCCTCAAGCCCCACGTATTCCCCGGCGCACACTATGCTGACGTTGACCCAATAATGCTTCCAGCGGATGCCGCCGTTGAAGCTCACGTACCGCACCTCGAAGTGGCCGGGGTAGTCGAGTGGTGCCAACTTGGTTGAATTCCTCGCGGAAGCCGTTGAAGCACCTTTGTTGCGCGGTGCGGTTGGCCGCCGGTGGGCGGGTGGTCTCGGCTTTAAGGGTCTTGTGCATGCGTTCATGGCGTCCGTTTTGTTGGGGCTTACCGGGCTCGATGAACTCCGGCAAGATCCCGAGCCGCACCCACCAGGCCGAGAGCGAGGAGAGGCGGGCAAGCGGGGTGGTGGCAAAGGGCACCCCGTTGTCGGTGCGAATGCGTTCGGGGAGCCCGAACTCGCGGAACAGACGCACGAACACCGGTTTGGCCTCGGCCACGGCCGTCGAGCTCAGGGCCTGGCAGCCCAGAAGATAGCGGCTGTAGCCGTCGGTGACGGTCAAGGGATAGCAATAGACGCCATCGCGGGTCTTGAACTGGCCTTTGAAGTCGGCACACCACACCCGATTAGGGGCGCTCATCGCGGTGGTGGGTTTGCCCGGATGGCCCACGCGCCGACGCCCCCGGGGCTTGCGGACCAAGCCGTGGCGATCGAGGATGTCGCAGACAGTGGAACGGGCCGGCCAAGCCCAATCGGGATGGCGACGAGAAAGGAGCGCCAAGAACTTCTTTGCGCCCCAGAAGGGATGGCGCTGGCGCGCTTCCATGAGCGCCTGCACGGTCGCCCCTGGGGTCTGAGTCGGGCACACATGCGGGCGCCGGGAGCGCTCGGCGAGGCCAGCCGGACCCTCGCGCGCGTAGCGCTCAATCCACTTATAGCCGCTCTTGCGGCTGATGCCATAGTGCTCGCAAAGCTCAGTAACCGATAAGCTCTGGCGGAGATAGTCGGCGATGAATTGTGTTCTCTGGTCCATAGGTGACACTTGACTCCAAGGCATTGGGGCACCTCCTCGATTCAGGTACCCCCAGTATGAACAAACTGTTACCCATGTCCCCGGACTAAACTGTTACCTATGTGTCTGGACCGTACCATCTACCTCGCGGAGCCACGCGGCTCGCTCATAGCATCGCGTGTGAGAATCAAGCGTTTCAACTGAGTCGTCGAGTCATTGGTCTTCAGTTTCATCTCGAGACGAGGCCGGAAAGTGCTCGCGACATCGCCCTGAACTGCCGTTCTGAGTTGGTGCCGTCGCCTTACATTCAGTCGGAGACACAGATCCTTGCGGCTGAGGCTTCGACCTACGACGCAATCAATTCTCTGATGGGCGAAGCATTGAAATTCGTCACGCGGCAATGAGGGCTAACCAGCGCTTCGAGGCGGACGCGGTGAAACAACGGCGCGTTTCCTGTTGTACTGAGGCCCGCGCCGCTCAAGCTGTTCGTTAGGCGGTGGCAGGAGTAAGTGCATGGTCGTTACGATTTTTCGCTCTTGTCTCAACCCTGAGCACGCCGGCGCGTACCAAGAGATGGCAGCCCGAATGCGAACGCTCGCCGAAGGCGTGCCCGGCTTCATCAGCTTCAAGACGTTTAATGCCGAGGACGGGGAGCGGGTGTCGCTCATTGAATTCGAGTCCGAAGAAACTTTGCGCGCTTGGCGGGAGCACCCGGAACACCGGAAGGCACAAGAGCTTGGTCGCACAGCGTTCTACGCTAAATTCCAGATTCAAGTATGTTCGATCATCCGGCAGTATGGTTCTCAATCATCAA
>JBOIEG010000074.1:0-2174 GCA_050740915.1 Gammaproteobacteria bacterium
ATAAAGAATCCCCCACCGCTCCTTCAGATCGCTTAACCCTCTGTGTACAGGGGTGGTTTCGCCAACACCCCTAAGGCATTGACCCGTCTGACTAAATAACAATCATGTCCGTAGCAGCTGTCAAAGTCGGGGAGAAGCATCTGGAGTGGCTGGGGCTCGACTACCCGAAGAAGTTGGTGAAACGCGAGGCGCTGAGGGGAAATCACTTGGCCTTTAGCTGGATTTGGTCTCGCGTGCGAGAGAAACTGGCTGAACATCGAGCGATCGGTGTTCACCGCCTCGGAGAAGTCAGCAGAGGGCCGGATCCGTCACTGACACTGCAATCGGTCCTCCAGATCGGAGACTATCAGGCGTTCAAGGTTCGTCTTTCCGAACCAAGCCCACTACATAGGCGATTATCTCCTAGAGAGCTCTGCCGCTATGTGTTACTAAAGCCGTGCATCGCCAAGGGCGTCCAGCGCCCTTCCACTATCCCCGCCCGGAGCACCAGTGGACACAGTCCGTTCACCGCTTTTCCCACTGCCGTACAAACTCCGCAGCACCTGCGCCAGACCCACCGCGCTCACATAGGTCTCCTCGCAGCGCACCACCTGCCGATAGACCTCACCCTCGATGCGAAGATGCAACTCCCGCTCAAGACCCTCCATGTCTTGAACTCCCTCCGTCACCCCTCGCCTGGGTATGGAGAAAATTCTTAAGACGATCCATCGCACTCTGAGAGGTGGAAACCACAGCTTCTTCGTGTGACACTTTGATCATGCGGCAGCCGTCGTGGTTGTGTTTGGATTGCGCAACTCACATTATCCCTGAGATAGCCTGCCCCTTCCTACCTAAAAAGTGTCATATATGAGCTTCAGAAACCGCGGACTTTATTGATTTTGCAACTCAATACCGGATCTACATCCAAACGATTTCTTATTTCAAGAGCATTCTATGAAATTGTCCATTGTTATCCCGTGTTACAACGAACTTAAGACCATTGAGTCGATCATCGCCGCTGTTCGTAGTTCGCCGTACCCGAATAAAGAAATTATTATTGTTGACGACTGCTCGCGCGATGGTACTCGTGAGAAACTTTGCAATATTATTGCGCCGCGCGGCTATGTGGACCAGATTCTCTATCACGAGGTCAATCAAGGAAAAGGCGCGGCGTTGCGTACGGGTATCAAGGCGGCGACCGGAGACCTCGTGATAATTCAGGATGCCGACCTTGAATACGATCCCAATGAATATCCTCTATTAGTCGAACCAATCGCCCAGGACAAAGCCGACGTAGTCTTCGGCTCCCGCTTTGCCGGCGGCAGTGCCCATCGCGTTTTGTATTATTGGCACAGTGTCGGTAACGGCCTGCTCACAACGTTGTCGAATATGTTTACCAATCTGAATCTCACGGACATGGAGACCTGTTACAAAGCCTTTCGACGTGAGATCATCCAAAGTATTTCCATAGAAGAAAATCGTTTTGGATTTGAGCCTGAAATTACGGCAAAGATCGCCTAGCTCAACTGCCGAATTTATGAAGTAGGTATTTCTTATTACGGGCGGACGCATAATGAAGGCAAGAAAATTGGCTGGAAAGACGGATTTCGAGCACTCTGGTGCATCTTCAAGTACAACGTCCTGCGATGAGAATTGTTCGTTATTTTTTTGTTGGCAGCGCCGCGGCTACGGTTGATATAGGCCTTTTCTTTATTTTCGCGAATTGGCTGGAATTTAATTATCTCGCCGTTGGCGCGTGTACTTTCCATGGTCGCCACATTCGTGAATTACGTCCTGAGCATTCGGCATGTCTTCGAAAGCGGCGTGCGCTTTTCCCAGCGGCATGAAGTGGCTATGGTTTTTTTGGTTAGCGGAGTTGGCCTGCTTATTAATCAGGGCATGCTCTACGTCGGTGTCGGTATAGTCGAACTACATAAACTCGTTGCAAAATTAGGCGCTACGGCAACGGTATTCTTATGGAACTACTGGGTGCGCGCGCATTTTGTATTCAAACCAGCGGTACGCTCGACCGAGTAGGAAGATTAAGGATTGAAAGAACCACTGTTAGAACTAGTGTAGTGTCCCTTAAATAACTTTACAGTTAAGCCGCCTTCTTTTTTCCCTCGGGGCAGGGTGGATCCGGGCTTGATCTGCTCCATCTTGACCCGCGCCCGCTCGATCTTCTTGATGATGTC
>JBOIEG010000075.1:0-2814 GCA_050740915.1 Gammaproteobacteria bacterium
GTTTCACTCGGTCCCCCTTATGACTAGAGTCAATCGTGCTTGATTGCTCTATGGGATCGAGTGAAACCTCGTTAGTTCCCCTTATAATTCAATAAGTTTAAAGATCCTACGTATGAAGGAGCGCTAGCCACACGATGCAACCCGAAGAAAACACGCTCGCTATCGTATTCGCCTTGGGGGAGGGGCGTGAGCTTCTGCCTTTGACTGCCCAGCGAACCAAGGCGGCGGTGCCGTTCGGCGGCAACTACCGTATCATCGATTTTCCGTTGGCAAACTGCCTGCGATCTGGGCTGCGGCGGATCTTGGTGCTAACACAGCAACGATCGCATTCACTACACAAACATCTGCGCGACGGTTGGTCGATTTTCAACGCCGAGCTGGGCGAATTTGTCATCGCCGTGCCGCCACAAGAGCTCAAGGCCGAGGGCTACACCGGTATGGCGGATGCGTTAAAGCAGACCGCCTTTCTCATCAGGCGCAGCCCCTGTGAGTATGTTTGCGTGTTGTGTGGGGAGCATGTCTATCGCATGGACTATGGCGCGATGTTGGATTTCCATATCGCACAGGAAGCCGATGCCACACTCGCCTGCCGGGAAGCGGACGATGTCGCCGCAGGGCAAACGCGGCTAGCACTCGATAGCGAGCATAGGGTGAGATCCATCCATCTGCCTTGCGAACCCGGCGGCGAAGGGGAGATATGCGCGAGCATAGAGGTGGCGATTTTTTCCAAAGCCCTATTGCTCGAATTACTGGATCAAGGCCGCGCTCTCGTTGGCCACGGTCTGGTGTACGATTTGCTAGAGGACAAGACGAGTCGCTACCGGGTCTTAGCCTATGGTTTCGGGGGCCGCACAGGCCGGGTGACGCAGGATCGCTATTGGCGCAGCCTAGAGTCACTGGACGCATACTACCAAGCCAATATGGATTTACTGCAGCCTTTCTCTCCCATGGACCTGTATCAGTCGGACTGGCCCATCCGTACCTACCAGGCGCAGCATCCTCCGGCGCGCACCGTTCCGGGAAAATCTTCCAATGAAGGGGTGTTCGTGAATTCCATCGCGGGCAGTGGCACCGTGATCGCCGGGGGAGGCGTCAACCACAGCGTGCTGTTCCCGAGCGTGTTTGTGGACGATGCAGCGACAGTCGAAGACGCCATCTTGTTCTCCGGGGTGAGAGTGGGCGAAGGGGCTCAACTGCGCCATTGCTTGATCGATAAAGAGGTGCGCATCCCAGCCGGCGAGCGCATTGGTTATGATCGGGAGCTGGACGCCAAACGCTTTACCGTAACCGAACAGGGAATCATCGCCGTTCCCAAGGCTTATGCGTTCGGCTATCCTTAGGCGTATTTTTGGTGTGTGCCAGACCGTTATGTGCTATTTTTGTGCAACTTTGTACGCTTTTACGCCAAGGATTATAAAATCTAAAGAGAATTTCTGGGAACGGGTCGTCCGCTAACTCCTTAAACAAGTTTGCAATACTCCGCCGCAAGGAGGCGCGGCGGATGGATTCGGAGGGAGCCGGTTGTATTGGCAGTCGGGTTGCCTTGTGCATTGGGAAGAGGCAACTCGCCAAGTCGCTTCGGGGGAGATCCAGGGCGTGTCCCGCGTGAGCAGGGGTTCTTTCGGACCCTCCTCTTATCCCGCCAACGCCACCACCGGCGGGGCGGCGGGTCAGTTCGGGCGCGATGACGGCATAGTGTTATGGGGTTCGTTGACTCCTGACAAGCGGCTGAAGTATGCGGTTGGGGCGTTCATCGGTTTAGATAATGAAGCCATCAATCCGGACAGTGAGCTCCAATACGCCGTGCGCCTCGCCTACAACTTCTGGAATGTCGAAGACAATCCAGGCTACTGGACCTCTAGCACCTATTACGGCAAGGCCAGTGACATATTCACAGTGGGCGCCTCGAACATTTATCACAAAGACGGGGCGGGCACTGCCGCCGATCGGGGAGATTTCATCGGGATAGAAGGCGATGTGCTGTTAGAAAAAGTGCTGGCCAACAATGGCGTGGTCACTTTTCTGGGCGAGGGGGAGAGCTACGAGCTGACGGACCTCAATGAGACCGCCGTCCGTTTGGATCCGAATTGCTTTTGCCTGTTTGATGGATATTCGTATAGTATGGGGCTGCTCTACCTGTTCCCGCAACAGGTCGGGATCGGCCAGATCCAGCCGTATGCCCGTGTTAGCCAGATCTTCCCCGACGGCAGCATGGGCTGTTGTTCTATCCGGTCCAATACGAAGGAGAGGAATCCTCCAAAAACGTCTTCTATACCGGCGCCGCACCGAACCAGCAAGCCATACCCGCCGTCGATTATTTGAAAAAGGAGTTCGGGGCAGAGCGCTGGGTGCTCGCCGGAACCGACTACGTATATCCCAGGACCACCAACAAGATCCTCGAGGCCTATCTGAAAACCGAGTTGGGCGTGAAAGATGACGACCTCTTGATCAACTACACGCCGTTTGGGCATTCGGATTGGCAGAGCATCGTGGCGGAGATCAAGAAATTCGGAAGCCAGGGCAAGAAGACGGCGGTGGTTTCGACCATCAACCCCGCCTTTGACAGCTGCTACGGACATGATTGTTATTTAGTCAGACGGGTCAATGCCTTAGGGGTGTTGGCGAAACCACCCCTGTACACAGAGGGTTAAGCGATCTGAAGGAGCGGTGGGGGATTCTTTATTTTCAGGGATTTCAACTGCTTGAGTGCATCCGTTGGGGGCTCAGTCAGCTGCCAAACAGTCCCCGTAGGGCTCAACAATTGCGCGAGTTTGATCCGCTTCAAGTCATGGCGGATGTTGCGCCAAGTATCTG
>JBOIEG010000076.1:0-4289 GCA_050740915.1 Gammaproteobacteria bacterium
CCAGCCGTTTCTCGTTCATGTCGATCACCATGCCCCCGATGATCGATCCCTTCACCACCTTTCAGACTCATCCCTCGCTGGAAACACGCAGCCAAGTTCAGACTCATACCATTTTGGAAAAGACTCTAACTGGACCTTTACAGGCGAGTCTGCTACTATTTTGTGCGGCGCAGCGAAAAACTATGCACTCACCGGATATCGGACAACCTACCTCGGCCGCTCCTCGCAAAGAAGAGCCGATGAGCAAGCGCATCATCAAAAAATACCCTAACCGCCGCCTCTACGACACCGTAGAGAGCAAATACATCACCGTCGACGATGTCCGAAAGCTAGTGCTAAAGGGGATCGATTTCTGTGTAGTGGACAAAAAATCTGGGGAGGACATCACGCGCACCATCTTATTGCAGATCATCCTCGAACAAGAGGAAGACGGAGAGCCGATGTTCTCCTCCGATGCGCTCACGCGGATAATCCGTTTCTATGGGGATGCCGCGCAGGGGCTCGCGTCCAGTTTCCTGGACCGCAGTTTGAACATGTTTGCCGAACAGCAAGATCTGTTCCGAACACAGCTACATGACGCCATACGCAAGCATCCGTTGACCACGCTAACCGAGCTGACACAACAGAACTTGCAATTGTGGCGCAAAATGCAGGATGATTTCTTTAAAGGTTCGGGCATGTCCTCCCGCGAAAACACCGGCACCAAAGACAAAAGGGAGGAAGATAACTAATACGGCACCGATCTTGCCTTTAATACTTGGGGAGACAAACGTAGAACACTCTAGCTCCAACACACCGTATCCCATGTTCGACCGAGTACAACGAGCGCTTTTGCATAGTTGGCGTCAATCGATGTCTTCGGCGATGAATGGCTATACTGAGATTTGCGAGAAAACCGGCGCAGCGCTCGATCAGGCCAACCACTGCCATTTCAGCGGGGTTAGAACGTGCCTTCGCAGCAACTCGCGCCAGCTGGAAACAGCTTGGGATTTCTTTAACAGCTTTTTATTCAAACGCTCCGAGGAACCCCGTCGAGTCGCATTGGTTACTAGTGGAACGGGGACCCTAGGCACCGAAATATGTAAGCACCTTTCCTCGGTTGGCCATCGCGTTATCGCGGGCTACCCGCAGGGCGAAGAAAAGCTAGCGCGCCAATGGAAGAACCAACGGCGTTATGAGGGACACGCGTTCGATATCATCCAATGTCAGATCAGTGATTTTGACTGCTGTGCGCGCATGGTTAGCCAGGTTCAGAGCCAGTGGGGGCCCATCGATATCCTGGTCAACTGCCCCATCTCCGGCAACAAGTTAGGAAGCGAAGGGAAAACTCATTCGGAAGCAGTCGTGGACGCCGATTTAGACCATCTCTTCAACGTCACCAAGAACGTGGTGGAGGGAATGGTTCATCGCGGCTATGGGCGGATCGTCAATCTTTCTTCTCTGCACGCCGCAAAGGGAGAATTCGGACAAATAGCGACCCGGGCGGCGATGATCGGTTTTACCCGATCGTTGGCGCGTGAGCTTGCCGATCACGGGATCACGGTCAACACCGTATCACCGGGGTACATCGCGAGCAACGAGACTGTTCCCGAGGACACCCGGCAAGCCATTCTGTCCAAAATACCAGCACGGCGACTGGGTGAACCCGAAGAGATCGCCCACGCGGTGGCGTTCCTCAGCGCGGAGGAGAGTGGCTACATCACGGGCACCGATATCGCCGTCAATGGCGGGCTGGCTGTAAGCTAAGCGCGCGAGGGCTCTGGGATCAAAGCACCCGGAGTATGTCGTAGCCGCGCCCTACAGGCCGGTCTTTAATCGAACCCCCAAGGTTGCAGCCTTCGAGCTTAGCAAAAGGACGGGTGGTGCTACTGACTTCCGCGATGAGCGGGATCTCAACCAGTGGCGTATTGCCTATCGCCTGCAACAAACCTCCTGTTTTGCCGAGAAGCTGCGATGGCGCATGCGTTGCCCGCCACGTGTGAGACGTGTTTGCCAATGGGCTTAAGCAGAGTAAGCGGCGCAAAAGGCATCGTAATCCACGTAGCCGGGGAAATCGGCTTCCTCCCCGCAATATCTGCAGCGAGGGTTGCGGCGGATGTTGAGCTCTGAAAAACTTGCCTTGAGGGCATCATAGTAGAGCAGCCTGCCGACCAGCGGTTCCCCGATTTTCAGGATGATCTTGATCGCCTCCACGGCCTGCAGTAGCCCAATCACTCCTGGCAAAACACCCAATACACCCGCTTCTGCGCAGGAGGGCGCCATCTCCGGAGGCGGCGGTTCCGGGTAGAGGCAGCGATAACAAGGCCCTGGTTTTTTTCCGTAGGCCGGCCAGAACACCGTGGTCTGACCTTCGAAACGATAGACCGATCCGTGGATATTGGGCAGCGCCAGCTTTACGCAGGCATCGTTTATTAAATACCGGGTAGCGAAGTTGTCCGACCCATCTATAATGATATCGTATGCGGGAAAAATCGCTTCCACGTTCTTGCTGTCGAGATAGTCATCGTGCGTGATCACTTTAACTCCGGGGTTGAGCGACTCGATAGCGATGCGCGCCGAGACGACTTTCGGTACTCCCACCCGGCTATCGCTATGCAGCACCTGGCGCTGCAGATTGCTGCGGTCCACCACATCGTGATCCACGATCCCTAGTGTGCCCACCCCGGCGGCGGAAAGGTAGAGTGCCGCGGGAGAACCGAGGCCCCCAGCGCCCACGACCAAAACCTTGCCGCCCAGCAACGCAAGCTGGCCTTTCTCACCGACTTCTGGCATGAGCAGGTGCCGCGAGTAGCGTTCCCTCGCCGCCGCATCCATCATCTTAGGGATTTCGAACGGGAGTCCGGCGTTTTTCCAGGCGTTAAAGCCACCCTTAACACTGCGCACATCCCGATAGCCCAGGCGCTGCAAAGCTTCTCCGGCGAACAAGGAACGCGCGCCGGAAGCGCAGGTCAGGATCACCGTGCGATCGAAGTTGGGGATCGCTTCCTCAACCCTGAGCTCCAAGAATCCCCTGGTGATGCGATACGCCCCCCCAGGACTGCCTTGAGCGACCTCCTCCGGTTCGCGCACGTCGATCACAACGGCGCCTTGGCGTTGTAGATCAAGGGCTTCTTTGGGAGTTACCTCGGGTATGGTGCTCTTCAATTCCGCCAAGCGCTGGTCTCTCGCTTTCATAGCGTACCTCCCGCTACCGCCGGGATGATGGAAAGCACATCGCCCTCCGCGACCGCTGTTGCTAAGCCATCCAAAGCCCGGATGTCATCATTGCCGCGGTAGATGTTGACAAACTGGCGGATGCTGTCGTCCTCCGCAAGCACGCGGGCAACCAATTTCTTGTGTTTGTGGCCCAAGGCATCCAGCACCTCGCCGACCGTCGTGCCTTCCGCCGACACTTCATTAGCGCCCCCGGTATAGCTTCGCAACGGGGTTGGAATGCGAATCGTCACACGGGTCATGGGTCATCTCCTCCTCAACGAAATTATTGTTTATGAGCCGAAAGGAGCGCATGTCCGCGATCCCCGCGCGCGTTACTGATGCGATCATATACGAGTAACCTTCCCAGGCCGCAGCCCGATCGGTCTCGGAAGGCCGCGCCGGGTGATCAGGGTGGGAATGCCAAATCCCCACGATCTCCAGGCCCGCCTCGTGCGCTCGCTTATCGGCGGCTAAAAAATCGCGCGGGTCAAGCTCATACCGATCATGGGCCCGTTCCGTGTTGAGGTTTCGTGCTTGCGTGAGCCCACTCACATGCACCTCGCCGCCGTTCTGCGTGCCCATGAGCAGACCACAGGTTTCGTGGGGGTACCCGGCCGCAACGATGCCTTCCAGTTTGCGGCGCAGGTGTTCCGGTAGATAAGTCATCATCGCCGTAAAATATGTTCTCGTTTTTCCCGTGTGGGGGCTAGGAGCGCGATTAGGGACCATCGATGAATCCGAAGTGCGAGTCGGTGTAGGCGGATGCGGACTGGGTTCAAACAGGTAACTGTTTGAGAAATAGAGCAACGTAAAAACCGCCGCGTACTTTGCGATGCGAGAAACCCCAGCAATGGAAGTTTTCTACGTGCCCAGTCACTTGATTCGTGCGAGTATACCGTCTAGCTGATCGAGCGAATGATAGTGAATCACCAGGCTACCCTTGCCTTTTGCCGTATGATTCAACGCAACTTTCGCTCCTAAACGCTCCGACAGGTCTTGCTCCAGACGCGATAGATTGGGATCCTGCGGCCTTTGAGCGGGCGTTTCGCGGCCGACATCCTGTAACAGACGGCGCACCAGGCGCTCCACTTCCC
>JBOIEG010000077.1:0-2384 GCA_050740915.1 Gammaproteobacteria bacterium
ACAGGTTTCGGTTCTCTTTACAGACTGGGTACATTGTTCCGACAGCTTCGAACAAGGTTGTTGCCAACGATGCCCGTGTCAGTAGGTTACCAATGGTGGAACATTGGGTGTCCTCACTAAAAAAAAAACGATTGACACAATCGATTAAGCGACTTCGCGTCGCACCAGCTTGAGCTCCACTACCAGCCGCAGATAGATGTAAAAACTGGCGAGCTAGTGGCCGTCGAGGCACTCCTTCGTTGGCGTCATCCAACGCTGGGGCTGGTTGCCCCCGATAAATTCATCGCCATCGCCGAAGAGAGCGGACTCATCGTGCCCATCGGCGCCTGGGTTCTGCGAACGGCGTGTGCCCAGAATAAGGCCTGGCAGGACGCGGGGCTGCCGCGTCTGCGGGTGGCGGTGAATGTCTCCGCCAAACAGTTCTGGCAGGGCCAGCTTCTGCAGACCGTCAAGCATGTCTTAAGGGAAACGCGCCTGGCGCCTGGCGACGTGGAACTGGAAATCACCGAAACTGTGTTCTTGCGCGACATCAACGAGACCGTGCGCACGATCTCGGAACTGCGAACCCTGGGTGTTGTCGTCAGCATGGACGATTTCGGGACTGGCTACTCCTCGCTCAATTATTTGCGGCGTCTGCCGATTGAAAAGCTCAAGATAGACCGCTCCTTTCTCAGCGATCTGACGGCCATGCCCAATGCCGCTACATTGCTGAGGCAGATCATCCGGCTGGCGCACGCGATGAATCTGAAAGTGGTTGCCGAGGGTGTGGAAAGCCGGCAGGATTTTATGTTTCTGGCGGATAACCAGTGCGATTTGGCGCAAGGCTACTACTTCCATAAGCCGCTGCCCGTGGCAGCGATTGGGAAACTTCTCGAGGAAAACGGCTCTGCTCTATCAGCCGCTCGTCGAGGCGCGGATCTCGGTACAAGCGCGGCTGGGTGAGGCCGAGGCCGCCTCGCCCCAACCGGGGCTTGGTCAAGAAAGAGGGTCAGTTCTTTACTTTATAGCCCTCCTTGTCTAAATTTGAAGGGAGTAGGGGCACACGAATTTGCCGGCAGCCCGGACCGTTCGGGCTACAGGGCGTGCGTGACTGGTCCCCTTCCCTTTTCTGCCTATCTTCTAACGATCTACCCGTTTGCCACCCACCCGCACCGTGGTGGCCGGATCATTGCGGTCGTCGCGCCAGTTTGGATGATGGAAGTGGATGACGTGATCGCCGTTATAGGAAGCCACGCAGTGGTCGAAAGTGATCTCGCCAATCTTCTGCCAGTTTTCGACGATGACCCGCTTGAACGCAGAGAACCCTTTGCTGCGGCCCCGGTTGGAGGTAAAGTATCGAAGCGGAGCGTACGTTTCGGTCGGGGATCCGCGCGGTCGAAGATGTGCGCGTAGATTTCATCGCGAAAATCTAGATCGTCTCCGCCCTCGATGCGTGGTTGGCCGGGCGTCATCTTCAATTGCATGAACTCAGGGGCCTTGGTTGGCTCGCTTTCGGGTTTGCCGAGCTCGGCGATTTCGTGCAGCTGGCGCACGTCTTGCGTTTTGTCCACCGAGCGGAAGACCATGAGTTGACGGAGCAGGATGAGCGCCTCCAGACCGCGGCGAAATGAGGTGGTGTTGGGGGGCATTGCGCATCTCTGCGTCGTTGAGGTATCGCGTCCGTTCGTTGCCGAAATCCTGCTGGGTGAAAAAATGCGCCGGGACCAGGGGATCCGAGTGGTTTTCATCGGTGGTTGGATAAATTTTACTGACCATGCTGAGCGACTTGGACTCCCCCCGCCGGGTTTTTGTGTTCGGCGAGAAGCGGGCGATGATGACGCCCTGGCTCCCTTTCTTAAAGTATCCAGAATAGGGGTTATCCTCGCGGATCGCCCACTGGCCGAACAGACAGATGCCGTTGGGGTGTAGGATACGGCGGAAGCCTTTGCGGTCTTCGCCCCAACGCAAATCCGCGCGCGAGCCAATGGTGCGCACCGAAGCGACGCGAAGGCGATCCGGACGTCCGCCGGGAAAAAAGCCCTGATAGGCCTGGCCTATGATAACTATATAAACGGGGAAGGGCTCGTTTCCGTCGGCTCCCCATACCTTCTGGTAGGGATTCTCCAATAGGGCGGTTTTAACGTCCGCATAGCGAGCGCCTGTGTAGCTTCGATCGTCCTCCGTCAGTCCCTGAGGACCGTGAAGTTTGGATAGTGAAAAAGGGCAGGCGGACATGGCTCTCGAGTCGATTCCCAATATAAAGATGGAGCATAAAGAATCCGGCTCCTCAGCAAAATTTGTGGGTAGTTTTCTACTTGATAGACCCCATGGAGTTAAGGGCGTCTGAGGAAAACAACGATTCTGACGCAAGTCCTACAGGCTCTGGCTGTGGATATATGGACAAC